>DATDHK010000282.1:0-2069 GCA_036521635.1 Bryobacteraceae bacterium
TGCAAGCCGGCCTTGTTAAATGCAATCGCATGGAGTTTATAAGTTCCGTTGCCGGGCGCGCCGGAGCCGCTGGCATTGGGCAGGAAGTTGGTAAGCATCTGATAGCCCCAGCCGGCGCGGTCTTGATACGGATACGACGGAAACAGCGCGGCCACGTCCGGTCTGGCGCCGGCAACGAAAACCGCCGTGCCAATGAATATGAGATTTCCAGGAGGTTCACCTGTAACCGGCTCGCGTAAAATATCCACGTGGGTGACTTCGATAGTGTCCAGCGCCCAGCCAGTGACGGGAATGGCGCCCGCGACTCCGGCGGTGTTATCGACGGGCGTATCGAAGCTGCCGAAGGGAGGAGCAATAAAGACCATTCTGTCGTTCACCTGGATCACGCCGGCGCCCGACACCGTAATGGTGCCGCTCGGCCCCGCAATCGCTGCGACAGTCAACGTCCCGCTTCCGGTCCCCGAAGTTGGGGAGACCGTAATATTAGATTGATCCGACGATGCAGTCCAGCTCGGCGCGGGCGGCGTGCCAGTGAAGTTTACGGCCGCGAGCTGCTGACTTGTAATGAGCGATCCGTTGTAGCCAAAATTCAGAGTGGTCGGGCTTACCGACAGGAACTGAGCCCAAACCCAGGTATCGGACAACGCATGATCGCTATAACCGCCGAACATGACAGTTTGTCCAGTGGCGGAGTAGGCCATCGCCGGACTAATTCTAGCCGGCGGGCTGTGGGCCGGCGATTGCTGGCTCCAATTGCTACCGTCCCAGATCCACGTGTCTGAAAGAAGGTCGGCAACAGGATTTGGAGGATTCCCCATCCCCGTTCCCCCGAAAAGCAGTACCAGACCGCGAGTCGGCTCAGAGGCCATCCCAGGGAGACGACGCACCGCCGGGGCGGTGGCGGGAAACTTCTGAGTCCAGTTAGAGCCGTCCCACACCCAAGTGTCCGAAAGAAGGTTGAAGGTGCGGCCAGCAGTGTTTGGCGCACCGCCAAACAGGACGACTTGCCCGTGGGCCGAATCATAGGCCATCGCATGCTCCGCGCGCGCCCCCGGACGATTCGCCGGCGTCTTCTGGGTCCAGTTGAAGCCGTCCCACACCCATGTGTCGCCGAGATCGCTCAGAGGGTCAGAGCCGGCACCCCCAAACATGACAACTTGCCCGTGAGCCGCATCATACGCCATCGCGTGGCTGCCGCGCGGCGGCGGGCGGTTCGCCGGTGACTTCAGTGTCCAATTTGAGCCGTCCCAAACCCATGTATCAGCGTTGCCACCGCCGAATAATACGACTAGCTGGCGCAACGCGTCGTAGGCCATGGCGTAGCCCCCCGCAGGCGGGCTGTTGGCCGGCGATTTTTGGGTCCAGTTAGAACCATCCCATACCCATGTGTCCGTTAGCTGGGTACTATTATTTGCTGCCTCACCGCCGAACAGAACGTCCTGGCCGCGAGCCGTGTCGTAGGCCATTACGGGAAAACTTCGCGCTGGCGGGCTGTTTGCAGGCAGCTTCTGCGTCCAGTCGGCTGCAAGTGCGGACGCCCCGAATATCAACGAGGCGAGGAAAATTCGCTCGGTCACGGCTGAATTCCTCCGTATCTTCCAATACAAGCATATCAATCTAGAACCCCGGCGGCCGTTCCCCCATAACATTAAATGCGCGCTCGAGCGCAATCCCGGCCCGCCCCAACGTTCCCTCATCGAACAGCCGCCCGATCAACGTGACGCCGTGCGGAACGCGCCGGGCCGGCGAAAACGTGGGCAAAGGTTTGGCCGGATCGGGCGCCCAATCGCTCCTCGCTTGCGCCACTTCCACGAAACCCGCTCGCAGGGTAAGCGACGGATGGCCCGTAAAATTGCTGAGCGTGAGCATTTCGTCGCGCAGAGACGGCACCAGCAGCAAGTCGACTTGCGAGAACACGCGGGCCATTTCATTCACCACTTTCCGCCGGAACCGGTCCGCTTGAACGAAGTCGACCGCCGAAAGAAATCGCGACTGCCGAAACAAATTCGGCCACGCATCGGGTACCTGGGCTTTGAGCTGCCGCAATCCGCCGCTCAAGGTGAGTTCCT
>DATDHK010000283.1:0-6271 GCA_036521635.1 Bryobacteraceae bacterium
CTGTGGCCGCTGTTCGGTATCGGCAATCAACTTCTGGCGGCGATAGCGCTGTGCGTCGCCACCACTATTCTGATCAAGATGCATGGAGCGCGCTACATGTGGATTACCGGCCTGCCCTTGGTGTGGCTGGTGATCGTCTGCTTCACTGCCGGGTGGCAGAAGATTTTTTCGGATCAGCCGCGCCTGGGATTCCTGTCCCACGCGGCGCAGTTGCAGAGCGCGCTGGATGCCGGTACGGTTGCAGCCGGCAAAGTCGCCGAAACGAACGGACAGATTTTCAACGACCGGCTGGACGCGGTGGTGTGCGGGATGTTTATGATGCTGGTGCTGTTGATCCTGGCGGATTCGCTGCGTGTCTGGTACGGAATCCTGAGCGGGTCAAGGCAGGCCAGGCTGGAGGAGTCGCCGTTCGTGTTAACGCAATTGCGGCCGGAGGAATTATGAGCGCGCTTCTCAAGACCCTCTGGAATATCCTGCGCGAGATCGCCGATGAAGGCGCGTATCAGCGGCACTTGCGTTTCCACCGGGCGAAGCACTCGGCCGCGGAGTGGCGCAAATTTTGCGATGCACGGCTGGCAAGCAAATACGCCCGCGCGAAATGTTGTTAGCGCCTAGTTGCGGCCGGTGAAGTGCCGCTTGCAGCTTCGGCACCGGTAGCGCGAGAGATTCACGACGCTCAGCAGGAATGCCAGCAACCCTCTATTGCGGCGCGACAAACGGGTGTCAACGGACCCGCACCGCGGGCAGGGCTTGGGTTCCGCCTCTTCTTCGAGCTCGTGCCTTTGATGACGCCCGTCCAAGCTTTGTAGCCTAGCAAAACCCGTCCTATTAAAGTTTTTCGCCGGCCATCCCGATCCGGTGATATACTGATGCCTCCGGTAGTAAATTTGTGATTTCACGTCGCTCTCTTTTGAGTAGCGCAGCGCTTGCTGTGGCCGCGCCGATGATCAATCGCAGCCGCTTCTCGCTCTACGCCCAAAACGAGTCCATTTACTCGACCCTCACCGTCGACCTGATCCACCGCTGCACCGTGATCGACATGCTGGGCCTGGTGACCCTGAATTTCAACAAGCTGTCAGCCTGGCAGGCCGAGCCCGGCCGTTTCCGGCCCGCCGATTTTCAGAGACTGAAAGATTCGGGCATTACGATTTTCCATCCGGCCGTGGGCTACACCACCGGCGACGTGCATGCCAGCTCGTTGCACGATATCAACGGTTGGAACGCCTTGATCGCGGCGCGCGGCGACCATTTCCTGAGAGTGGATTGCCCGGCGGACCTGGAGCGCGCCAAATCGCAAGGCAAGATCGGCATCCTGATCGGCCAACAAAACTCCGAACATTTCCGGACCGTGGAAGACGTCGATCGTTTTTACAAGCTCGGCCAGCGCGTGTCGCAGCTCACCTATACACACAATCGTATCGGCGGCGGTTCATCCGGTGGAAACGATGCGGGGCTCAGCGCGTACGGCGCGCAAATTGTCGAGCGCATGAACAAAGTTGGGATGGCCGTGGATATCTCGCATTGCGGCGATCGCACTTCGCTCGACGCCATTGAAGCATCCAGGAAGCCTGTGCTGGTTACTCACTCGAATTGCCGCGCCTTGGTTCCGTACAGCTCCCGTTGCAAGACCGATGACGCCATTCTGCGAGCAGCCGCCAAGGGCGGCGTCATTGGCGTAACCATGGTTCGCGCCTTCGTGCGCCCCGGTGGACCAACCACGATCGAGGACGTTCTGGATCACATCGACCACATCGCGAAACTGGCCGGCGTGGAGCACGTAGGTCTAGGAAGCGACGTGGATCTGGATGGACGCGACGTCCGCATTCGTCCCAAGCGGAAATACGATCTGGACGGCATCGACTACGCAAAGAAAATCTACGATCTCACCGAAGGATTGTTTCGCCGGAAGTATTCGGCGGCCGACATCGAGCTTATCTTAGGCGGAAACTTCCATCGCGCACTCTCGCAAATCTGGACTTAGTTTTCCGGAGCTCTTCAGCATCATCTTTTACTCAGACGTCACAACACGCGCACTGCAACCACCGTCACGTCGTCCTGCTTCTCGCCGGCCACCGCGTCGATCACCCCTGCCACCAACGCCTCAGCACTGCTTCCGGCCAGTCTCTGAATAACGGAGAGCAGCCCGTCCTCGCCAAATTCTTCTTCGGTCTCTATTCCCGCCTCCGTTACTCCATCTGAAAAAAGAACCAGCGTATCTCCGGAGTGCAGCTCCACCGCGCGCTCCTCGCAGGTCCATTTGCTGAATATGCCCAGAACCGTTGCAGTGGACGTCAATCGTTCCAACGTGCCGTCGGCTCGCAACAGAAATGGAGGCAAATGTCCGCAATTGGCGTAGCGCAGGCGCCGTGTACGGTCGTCGTAAGTTCCGAAAAAGAGCGTCGCATAATGCTCCGTCGGCGTCGACTCGTAAAACAGCTTATTCACTGAACGCAGCATCAGCGCCGGTTGCACAATCGACTCTTGCGACTGGCTTCGGAAGCAGGCCTGTAGATTTGCCATGAGCAGGGCCGCGGCCACCCCTTTGCCCGACACATCCGCCAGCACAAATCCCAAGCCGTCCGCGCCGATATCCAGAAAGTCGTAATAGTCGCCGCTTACCTCGCTCGCCGGCACACATTGGCCCGCGTAGTCGATGCTAGCCAGCCGCCGGGTCTGATTCGGAAACAGCTTCTGCTGAACGTTGCGCGCGATTTCCAATTCGGATTTGACGCGCCGCTCGGTGCGCACCCTTTCGAACGCCTCGCCCGCCTGCTTGCGGATTGCGCCCAACAGACGCGCATTGTCCCAAGGCTTCTGCACAAAATCGCAGGCGCCGCGCCGCATGGCTTCCACTGCGAGGTCGACGTTGCTCCAAGCCGTCATCACAATAACCGGCGCGGCGTTGTCCTGTGCTTCCAGACTCGAAAGCAAATCCAAACCTTCCGCGCCCGAAGTTGTGTCGCGCGCATAATTGAGATCCATCAGAATCAGATCGAAGGGCTTCGACCGGGCGGCTCGCAGCAGCGCTTGTGGCGAATCCACCAACTCACTTTGATAGCCCTCGCCCTTCAGCAATAGACGCAGCGCTTCCAGCACGTCCGGCTGGTCGTCGCCAACCAGAATGCGCAGGGCGGATGTTTGGTTAGAAGAATGCAGAGGTTCTTTCATTACACAAGCCATGGTTGCTCGTTCCATGTATCCAGGGCAAGCGGCCTGCCACACCAAGGGATTGAAAGAACGCGGATTGCGCGGCCAAGTTGCATCCCACTGTTCGCAAATGGGAAACTTGTGTTCCGCTTTGATTGGATGCGAGCGCGGAAAAACTCATGATCAAATGCCCAACATGCTCCACCGAAATGTTGGAGAGCAATCGTTTTTGTAGTTCGTGCGGGTCGGTGTTGACTCCGAATCCGGACTCTAACATGGACGCCACCATGGCCATGGCCGCGCCGCCCGCGCCGCCCGTTAGAAGCAGTTCCTCGCAAACCTCGGCGCGGAGTTCAACGTCCTCACAAACTTTTGACGAAGGCCGATTCCTGCCGGGAACGTTGGTGGCCGAGCGCTACCGCATCATCGGAATTCTGGGCCGCGGCGGAATGGGCGAAGTATATCGCGCCACCGACCTGGTGCTGGGCCAGCAGGTAGCTCTAAAATTTCTGCCGGAATCCACCGCATCCGATCCCGACATTCTGGCGCGTTTCCATAACGAAGTTCGTATCGCACGACAGGTTTCGCATCCGAACGTGTGCCGCGTTTACGACATCGGAGCGGTTGCCGGGTTGCCATACATTTCCATGGAGTACGTGGATGGCGAGGACCTGGGTTCGTTGCTGCGGCGTATCGGCAGGCTGCCCAACGATAAAGCCGTAGAGATGTCTCGCAAGCTTTGCGCCGGTCTTGCCGCCGCGCATGACAAGGGCGTGCTGCACCGCGACCTGAAACCGGCCAACGTCATGATCGACGGCCGGGGCCAATTGCTGATCACGGATTTTGGGCTGGCGGGCATTGCGAGCCAGATTCAAGGCGCCGAGATCCGGCACGGCACGCCGGCCCACATGGCGCCGGAGCAATTAGCGGGGAAGGAAGTTTCCGTCCGCAGCGATATTTACGCCCTGGGCCTGGTGCTGTATGAAATGTTCACCGGCAAGCGCGCGTTCGAAGCGGCGTCCATGGCCGAGATGACGCGGCTGCGGGAAGAATCCGCGCCGCCCAGCCTGGTTTCTTTGGTGCGGGATCTCGACCCAGCGGTTGAGCGCGTGGTGATGCGCTGTCTGAGCACCGATCCACAGAATAGACCGGCGTCGGCGCTGGCGGTTGCGGCCGCGTTGCCGGGAGGCGATCCGCTGGCGGCGGCTCTCGCGGCAGGCGAAACACCGTCGCCCGAATTAGTGGCGGCGGCCAGCGAGCGCGAAGCTCTGAAGCCTTTGATTGCGCTGGCGTGTCTGCTGGCAATCCTGGCATGTCTGGCCGCGATTCCTTTTTTGGTTTCGCAATCCACCTTGGTTGCAAAAACACCTTTCGAGAATTCCCCCGAGGCGCTCGCGCAAAAAAGCCGCGAGCTCATACAGCGATTTGGCTACACCAACAAACCGGCGGACAGCGCTTTCAAATTTAGCTACAACAACGACTATTTGCAGATGCTGGATCGTCAGGGTAACTTTTCGGCCACGCTGCCTCGTTTGAACGCCGGTCAACCCGCTCCAATTATTTTCTGGTATCGCACCAGTCCCAGATACTTGCTTGCGAGCTCGTTTGGTAACGATGGAGACGTCACCGACGACGATCCGCCCATGAAAATATCCGGCATGGTGAAGGTCGAATTGGATACACAAGGCCGTCTGGTGGGATTTAACGCCATCCCGCCGCAGGTTGACGAAGCTCCCGCTAGCGCCGCAAAACCGGTGGATGCCGCGGCACTATTCGCGGCCGCCGGCCTTGATCCCGCGCTCTTTCAACCGGCGGAGCCGAAGTGGACTTCCCTCGCCGTCTGCGATCAGCGCGTGGCTTGGACCGGAACATATCCCGGCGATCCGAATCCCTTGCGCGTGGAGGCCGCTTCGTGGCGCGGCAGGCTGGTGTATTTCTCGCTGATCAGTCCTTGGACGCGTCCCGACCGCATGCAGCCCGTCCGATATACAAGGAACGAAAAGATCGGGCAAGTAATCGGACTGCTGTTTCTGTGCGTCATCGTGATCGGGGCCTGTCTGCTCGCCCGGCACAATGTCCGTTTGGGAAGAGCGGACTGGCGCAGCGCGTTCCGGCTGACTGGATTTCTTTTTGCAGTCACGCTCGCCGCTTGGGCGCTGTCCACGCATCACGTGCCCGCGCAGTCCGAGTTGATTATCATTCTCATGGGGCTCAGCAGCAGTTTTTTGTTTGCGGTCCTGATATGGGTGCTCTACGTGGCGTTGGAGCCGTTCGTGCGTCGGCGCTGGCCGCAGACTATTATTTCCTGGACCCGGGTCCTGGCCGGCAGACTGCGGGACGCTGTGGTGGGCGGCCATGTGCTGGTGGGAATGCTCTATGGACTTTTCCTGGTCGTGCTGGTGCAGATTTTGCAATATACACATTTTCACGCGACCGGAGCCACCGGTCGCGTGGCGATTATCGACACTGTTGTGAGCGTTCCGCGGTTGGCCGGCACGCTGCTCGGGATTTTTCAAGGTTCGATGTTGAGCACGCTGGGCATTTTCTTCCTGCTTTTTTTGTTGCGGGTCGTGTTCCGGCGCGAATGGCTGGCGGCTATCGCGTTCGTCGTGTTGTTCACCGCGATCTTCACGATACTAGGTCAAGGCAACATCGCCGTAACCCTGCCGATCAGGATTGTGCAGTATGTTCTGACCATATTCGTGATGCTGCGGTTCGGCCTGCTTTCGTTCGTGGTGGGACAAGCCATGGCCAACATCCTGCTGTTATTCCCGATTACGGCGGATTTCGCGACCTGGTATTCGGGCAGCGTGATTTTCGTGCTCGTATTTATCGCGGCGCTGGCAGGTTTCGCGTTCCACACGGCGCTGGCCGGGAGGCCGCTCTTTCAGACAAAGCTGCTGGACGATTGACTGGCTTACTCGAGCTCGAGCAGCTTGTCGTCCAAATGCTTGAGCGCAGCCCGCAGGATTTCCTGCTATCGCGCACGCGCGTCCTGCTCGATATCGTGCAGGACGCGCGTGCGCGATAGCAGCAGATGTTCGCGTTGTCTGATTCGTTCAGCTTCCATGGCGGTGAGTTGTTTACCCCGGGTGGCGGCGCGTCTGGCCTCGGCGGATTCGAT
>DATDHK010000284.1:0-4210 GCA_036521635.1 Bryobacteraceae bacterium
AAATGCGGAGCAGGTAATGAACGATCCGCAGATCGTCGCGCTGGACCAGTTGGTGGCGGTGGCGCTGGCGGGCGTCGAGCCCGCCGATGTTCCAAGGCTGCCAATTTCACTTTCCGTGACTCCGCCGTCGGTGGCAGGTCCGCCGCCATCGCTGGGCGAACACGGCCGCGCAATCTTGCTGGAAGCCGGATTCGCGGAAGCGGAAATCGACGAACTGGCCCGCTCCGGCGCTTGCGCATTTGGTGCAACATGACGAGGAAGCCTGTGGGGCGGACCCCCTGGTCCGCGGCCGACGCCCTCGTCGGCCTTTGGCCGCATCTGAACAGCCCGACCGCGGATCCTGCGCGGACGGGACCGTCCGCCCCACTCCACTAACATGGGCTTCGCACGCTATTTCGATGAATTAGAAATCGGCCGCAAGTTCCGTCATTGGCCGGGCAGAACCATCACCGAATTCGACGACACGCTCTTCAGCCTGATGAGCATGAACCAGCACCCAGTCCATGTGGACGAGCACTACGCCAGCGAAACGCAGCACGCGCGCCGCCTGGTAGTGGGTCCGCTGGTAATCAGTTTAGCGATCGGCCTGAGCCAGTCCGACATTGGCGGACGCGCTCTTGAAACGCTGGACTACTCAGACGTCCGGCACCTTGCGCCGGTGTTCCACGGTGACACAGTTTACGCCGAATCGAGTATCGTGTCCAAAGAAGAATTGCCCAACGATCGCGGCGTGGTGATCGTCGCGACTACGGCCCTCAATCAACGCGGCGAAGCCATTCTTTCGATGCAAAGAAAAATCGTCGTGCCGAAGCGTCCCAAAGGAGAAGCTCCATGCGCAAGCTAACCTCCGAGCAGGAACTGATGGTCGCCACGGTGCGCCAGTTCGTCGACAAAGAAGTGATGCCGGTGGCTTCGGCCATGGAGCATCGCAATGAATATCCGCACGCACTCGCGAACGAGATGCAGAAGATGGGACTGTTCGGCCTCAACGTGCCCGAAGAATACGGCGGCGCCGATGTCGACTACACAACGTTCGCCATGATCTTCGAAGAGCTGTCGCGCGGATGGCTGGGGCTCGCGGGCATAGTAGGAACACACTCCGTGCTGTGCGACGTTCTGATTCGCTACGGAACCGAAGAGCAGAAGCGGAAGTTCCTGCCCGGCCTCGCGGCAGGCGAACGGCGCGGCGGAATTTGTCTTTCAGAGCCAAACGCCGGCACCGACCTGCAAGGCATCAGCACCATGGCGGCGCGCAACGGCGGCGGCTACCTGATCAACGGCTCCAAGATGTGGGTCACCAACGGCCGCTACGGCAATACTTTCCTGCTGCTGGCGCGCATGGACCCGCGCGTGGAACCCGCTCACAAAGGCATGGGCGCGTTTGTGATCGAGAAGGGCGCGCCCGGCCTCACGGTAAGCCGCGACATCGACAAGCTGGGTTACAAAAGCGTCGAAACTTGCGAATTGCATTTCCAGGATTTCCCGGTGTCCGCGGAAAATCTGATTGGCGGCGTGGAAGGTGAAGGCTTCAAGCAAGTGATGACGGGCCTGGAAGCAGAACGCATCAACGTTGCCGCGCGCGGCCTGGGCATCGCGCGCGCGGCGTTCGACGAAGCCATCCGTTACGCGCAGCGCCGTACGACTTTCGGAAAACCGATCGCCGAGCACCAGACCATTCAGATCAAGCTGGCCGACATGGCCACGCACATCGAGGCCTCGCGCCTCCTGATTTATTCTGCCGCCGAAAAGAAGGATCGTGGCGAGCGCTGCGATCTGGAAGCGGGCATGGCGAAGTTGTTCGCCACCGAGACCGCCGCCGAAGTGTCGTTCGAAGCCATGCGCATTCTGGGCGGCAATGGATATTCGAAAGATTTTCCGGTGGAGCGCTATTATCGCGATGCGCCCCTGGTGGTGATCGGCGGCGGGACCAATGAATTGCAGCGCTTGATCATCGCGCGCAATCTCCTCAAGAAATACCGGGTGGAGTCGTAGAGGTGGGCTTCGGCCGCTATTACGAAGAGTTCGAAGTGGGCGCCGTCTATCCGCACTGGCCCGGACGAACCATCACCGAGCATGACAACACCTGGTTCGCGCTACTCACCATGAATCAGCATCCGCTGTACATCGACGATCACTACGCGCGCCAACAGCCGCTGGGACGCAGGCCGGTGATCGACACGCTCATTTTCAGCCTGGCCGTGGGCATGAGCGTCGCCGATACCAGCGGCAAGACCATCGCGAATCTGGGCTACGAAAGTGTGCTCTTCGAGCAGCCGCTTTTTCCGGGCGATTCGCTTTACGCCGAATCGGAGGTGCTGGAAAAGCGCGAATCCGCCAGCAAACCCGGCCGCGGAGTAGTCGGCATTGAAACACGCGCGTACAATCAGAATCGCGAGCGCGTGCTGGTGTTGCGCCGCAGCTTCCTCGCGCCTAAGAAGGGCTCGGAATGACGCGTGCGTACACGAAGGAGCTCGTTGAATTTCTAGCGGCCCTGGATGCGCCGCCGGAGGTTTTCGGCCGCGCGCGCTACTTCCTGCTGGACTATCTTGGCGTCGCCATTCGCGGATCGCTCGCTGAATCGTCAGCGCCGATCTACAAGATGATCGAGCGCATCGGCGCAGCCGGAAACTCAACCGTCATCGGCGCCGGCGTTCGCACTTCCGCGGGATATGCGGCTCTAGCGAATGGTGGGGCCGCCCATGCTATCGAACTGGATGACACGCACAACGCCGGCTCAATTCATCTAGGCGTGGTAATGTTCTCCACCGCCCTGGCGCTTGCTGAAGCGATCCCGGATATGGCGCCGGAACAATTTCTGATCGCAGTGATCGCGGGCTACGAGACTGCGGCGCGCATCGCAATGGCCGTCCAGCCCAAAGAGCATTACCTGCTGGGGTTCCATCCAACAGCCACATGTGGCGTGTTCGGCGCGGCGGTCACCGCCTCAAAACTTCTCGGCCTCACTGCGGAGCAGATGCTGTCAGCCGTCGGGATCGCCGGCAGCATGGCCGCAGGTTCGCTCGAATTCCTGAAGGAAGGCTCATGGACCAAGCGCTTGCACCCCGGCCTCGCCGCGCAGAACGGCATCCAGGCGGCGATGCTGGCGGCGGACGGATTTCGCGGACCTTCCACAATTCTTGAAGGACGCGATGGGTTCTTGAGCGGCTATTCCAGAAAGCCGATTCCGGAGCGAATCACGGATGGCCTCGGCGAGTCGTTCGAGATCATGCGCACCAGCATCAAGCCGCATGCCTGCTGCCGCTATATGCAAGGCCCCATCGATGCGATCCTCGCGCTCGTGAATGAGCACGGCATCAAACCGGATCAGGTGGTGAACGTCGAAGTGGCGGTTCTGGAAGCGGGCTGGACGCTGGTGGCCGAGCCGCGGGCGCAGAAATACAAGCCGCAGTCTATCGTGGACGCGCAGTTTTCCATGCCATTTGGAGCAGCCATAGCGGTGCTGCACCGGCGCGCCGGTCTGGACGAATTCACCGCGGAGAACGCGCAGTCGAATCAAGTGCGCCGCATGATGGGAAAGGTCACCCTGTTGAAAGATATCCGGCTCGATAGAAATTTCCCAAAGGAATGGAACGCGCGCGTGACCATTTTCTTGCATGACGGCCGTCAATACGAGAAATTCGTTCGGCATCCCAAAGGCGATCCGGAAAATCCCTTGAGCTGGGAAGAGCTGGTTGCGAAATTCACCTCGCTTGCGAGCGCGGTAATTCCGTTGGATCGCTGCGAGCAAATAGTGGACCACGTTTCACGCGGCAATCCGGCGCTCCTGCCCGCGATGTGCTCGACGCGTGTTTCCGAGCCGCGACCGTCAGGGAGCGGTTTTTAGCCATTGAAGCTCACACCGAATCAGATCCGCGGCTTCTGGGCGGCGTGGGCAGGCTGGGCGCTGGATGGCATGGATTCCTTCATCTACGCGCTGGTGTTGGTGCCGGCGTTGCGCGAACTTCTGCCGCGCTCGGGTGTGGCCGCCGATCAATCGAACGTCGGATTTTACGGCGGCCTGCTGTTCGCCATTTTCCTGGTTGGCTGGGGCTTCGCATTTCTCTGGGGCCCCATCGCCGACCGCTTTGGCCGCGTCCGCACATTGATGCTCACCATCCTGTGCTATTCGCTGTTTACATTTCTTGGAGCCGTTGCGACCAACGTCTGGTATCTGGCCGCGTTTCGATTTTTCGCCGGAGTAGGGATCGGC
>DATDHK010000285.1:0-25819 GCA_036521635.1 Bryobacteraceae bacterium
CGGCGCCAAGTTTCCCTAAACAATAAACCGATTCTGGATGAGGGACCTGACCGCCGGTGAACAATGTCGAGAGATCCTGCCCCTGCGTTTCATTCGGGATCGGAACGCCGCACAGCCCGAGCAGAGTGGGCATGAGATCGACATTCGACAGCGCGAATTCATGCCGGCCTCCGGCTGCCATCCGTCGCGGATAGCGAACCACCAGGGGCACCCGCACGGCTTCCTCAAATGGGACGTTGCCGCCCTCCAGGCCATGCGACCCGAGCATGTCTCCGTAATCGGACGTGAACACAACGATGGTGTCTTCGGCCAGGTTCTGTTCGTCAAGCGCGCGCATAAATCGGCCGGCGTTGTCGTCGAGCGACGAGCACATCGCATAGTATGCGGCCAAATGGTCGGGGTAGTAGCCCGGCGGCACGTTGGTGCGAAGCAGAACGTTTGGACGGCCGCTGAGTTTGACCTTGAGCGCCGGGCCCCACGACAAAAACAGATAAAACGGATTCTGCCTGTTCTGTTTGATGAAGTCGATCGCCAGGCCGGTCCGAGCCTCGAACTTTGACTCATCCGCCCAGTACTGAAATCCGTGGCGCCGCGGCCCAGGCGGCGTGAGCGGCTCCGGCCCGCCATCCAGAAGCCATTGGCCGATGAAGCCAGTTTCGTAGCCGGCGCTTTTCAATTGTTCGGCGATCGACGGCTGATCTAAAGGCAAGCGGGCATTGTCGCGGATGACGCCGCTGGCAAACGGATACCGGCCGGTGATCAACGCCGCGCGCGATGGACCGCCAACCGGGCAGGAAGAATAGGCCCGTCCGAACCGGGTTCCTTGCTTCGCCAACAGGTCCAGGTTGGGCGTCCGAAGATCCGAATCCTCGCTCGTCTCGCGCATCCCGCTGGCAAGCAGGAAAAGTACGTTGGGCTTCCGCTCCGGCGCAGCCCACACCGTGCCCCCAGCCGCCACGATGGCTGCGGTTTTCAAGAACTCCCTGCGTCCCAACATTGCTGCTTAATACGTAGCACATCCATTGATGCGCGGCATAAAAGTGGAGCTACGCGGCATCGGTCCAGTTTCCTTCATCGCCTCAGTGTTCCTCGTATTCCTTGTGTCCCCCGTGTTCCTCGTGTTCCCCGTATTCCTCGGTGTCCCCCGTGTCCCCGAATTCCTTCCCCGCATTCACGCCGATAACCTGTTAGGATGCTCCTGATGAAGCCCTGGTTGCGCAGAACGCTGCGAGTGATCGCATCCGTCGGAATTGTGATCGCAATCATGTTCCTTGAGTTCCAGTTCCATAATCTGCACACTGCTACCGTCACCTCTTCGCTGCTATTGGCGATTCTCTTTTTTGCGGTTCGATGGGACCGGTTGGAGACGATCGTCGCCTCCTTGGTGGCGGCAGTGGGCTTTCTTGACTACTTTCAGGAACCTATTGGAGGTTTGAAACCAACCGACCCGCAATCCTATGTCACGGTAGGTGGATTCCTGCTTACGGCAATCGTCGTCAGCCATACCGCCTTGCAGGCCAGACGCCGGGCTGCCGAAGCGCTCGAGCGGAAGCGCGAGACGGAACGGTTGTACGAGCTCGGCCAAGCCATGCTGGCCAGCGATAGTCTTCAGACCACGGTTTGGATTGCGATCAACCAGGCGATTCCGATCTTCGGTGTGTCGGGTGCCGCGTTTTACGTTCCTCTGAACAACGAAATTCATCGCGCCGGGGACGCGGCGGCGATTACAGACGAGGTTCTTCGCGCCGCGGCCGCCGCCAAAACGAATCATATTGAGAGGATCGCCGGCGTTTCGATAATTCCCATAAAGATGGGCGAAGAATTGGCCGGGAGCCTTGGATTGTGCGGCGCGGCCCTATCGGAAACCATTCTGAATTCGATCGGCAGCCTGATCTCGGTGGTGTTAGACCGCGTGCGCGCCGGCGAAAAACTGATGATCGAAAAGCGCGTGTCGGAATCGCTGCTGCTGAATATTCTGCCCGCCGAGGTGGCCGACGAACTGCGCGCGAAGGGCCTGGTTTCGCCCAAGTATTTCGAGGACGTGACCATCCTCTTCACCGACTTCGTGGGCTTCACGCTCTCCACCGAAAAGCTGGCGGCGGAGGAGCTGGTGGACATGCTGCACGATTACTTCACCGCGTTTGACCAGATTGTCGCGCGCTACCGGCTGGAAAAGATGAAGACCATCGGCGACAGCTACATGTGCATCGGCGGATTGCCCACGCGCAACCCGGCGCACCCCGTGGACATGGTGATGGCCGCCTTCGAGATGCTGCATGCGGTCGAGGAACGCTCTCGCGCGGACCGTCCGGTGCAATGGCAAGTGCGCATCGGGATTCATACCGGCCCCGTGATCGCGGGCGTAGTGGGCATCAACAAGTTTGCCTTCGATATCTGGGGCGACACCGTGAACTACAGCTCCCGGATGGAATCCAGCGGCGAGGCCAACCGCATCAATCTATCCGAGCGAACCTACTCGCGCGTGAAAGACTTCATCGCGTGCCAGCACCGCGGAAAAGTTCTGACCAAGGAAAAGCGGGAGCTGGACATGTACTTCGCCGACGGCATTTTGCCGGGCCTGGTGAACGGTTCGACGCAGATTCCGCCGCCCGCCTTCGTGCGCCGCTACAACGTCTATTTCCAGAAGGACCCGCCGTCGTTTCCAGGCTTCCTGATCGGCGAAGGGCATCAAGCGGACGCCGGCGTCGATTCGGCCATCGCGTGATAGCTAGACCTGCTATTTCACATCAAAGCAACTGCATGAATCGGTCCACCGGGAGTTTGCATCCCGGACGATGGCGCGTAACAGTGGCCTTTAATGCTCCGTCCGGGATGAATCGGCGCCACGGTTCGAGCGTTCGTTTCAGGGTGGATCAGAATCAGGTGGCTTCCTCTTTGCCGGTCTTTTGGACCTGATCAGGCAGGAACCGTAACCCTACCCTGAAATGATCGTCCCTCTTCTGGAATTGCTTCCCCATGGGCTTGGCGCGCTTGTTCATAGTAGACAGAATAAGAGAAGTTCTTGGGCGCCTTACTCTTCATCACCTTCATTGTAGGAGCTAACTCTCAAAATCGGAAGTCTATTAGTCAGGCCCGTGCAACATTCTGCCTTCCCGTAACGTCTATTCCAGCCAGTAAGCCCCATGAAGTTCATTACCACGCTATTGACTCTGGCCATCGCCTCCGGCCAGACACCTCAAACGCCCCCCAAGAAACCCGGCGCCGTCGAAGTCGTGGTGACCAACTCCATCACCGCCGAACCCATCAAAAAGGTGGTCGTCGTCCTACAAAATGGCAACACTCAATCCGGCTATGCGGGACTTACCGACCTGGCCGGTCATTTCAAATTCCAGAACGTGCAGCCCGGCTCCTACTTGGTTTCGGCCACCCGCGATGGGTTCATTTTTCAACCTGGCGGCGCGTTCGGCCACAATTTCAAACCGCTGAAAGTCGATGAAGAACAGCGCATAAAGAATTTCTCTCTAAAGTTGATTCCGCTCGCCGCCGTCAGTGGCCGCGTGGTCGACGAAGATGGCGACCCCATCGCCGGCGCCAACGTGCACGCGATGCAGAATACTTACGCGCAAGGCCGGCGTCTGCTCAATCCGGTGGACTTGGCGAACACCAACGATCTGGGTGAGTTCCAATTGATCAATCTACAGCCCGGCAGATACTACTTTCAGGCGAGCATACCGTCCCGCGCATTGAATTCACCGGTGCGCATTCGCAGCCCCCGCCCCGAGGAAACATATCCAGCCACGTTCTATCCGGGCGCATTGGACGCCGCGCAAGCCACCGCCACCGAAGTTGCGCCCGGCGCTGACATAACCTCGATCGATTTTCGCCTGCGCAAAATGCGTTCGTATCGCGTGCGTGGAAAAATCGTCGACGCCCAGGGGCAGGCCGCCGCGAGCGCCTCGCTCCGCATCCAAATGCGCGGGGCCGCCGTCAATTCCGGCCGCGCCTCTTCGATGGTGCGGCCGGACGGATCTTTCGATGTACGGGGACTTCTGCCAGGCTCTTACGTCGCCATCGCGCAATGGATGCAAGCCGGCAAGATGAATGTCGCGCGCCAATCCATTAGCATCTCCGATCAGGATGTGAACGGCCTGCTGCTGACGCTCGCGCCCGCGCTCGAGATCTCAGGCAGCGTCCAGGTGGAAGGCCCCCAGTCGGACAACCAGCACCGGCTCACGGTGATGCTGGAGCCTTTGGAATGGATGGGCCAAAGCGCCGATACGATGGCTGAAAGCGACGGAACATTTGTGCTCCATAATGTAATACCGGCCCTCTTTGAGGTAGATATATACCCATTTCCGGGCACATACTTAAAGACCATCCGGCTGGGCGACCAGGAAGTTACAGACGCCCGAATCGACCTGACGCAGCCAGCCGGCGGATCTCTCAAATTGGTGCTCGGCGTCGACGGCGGCAAGCTGGACGGCGTCGTTCAGGATCTGAATGGAGACCCGGCCGCCGGCGCGTTGATCACCGTGGCGCCCCGCGACGAATTGGAAAATCGCCGTGATTTATTCAAGCAATCCATGACCGGCGACAAGGGCGATTTTCACGTTCAGGACCTGGCGCCGGGCGACTACAAAGTTTTCGCCTGGCAGCGAGTGGATCCAAATTTGCTGGAAGTGACGGAGTTCCGGAAACCGTTCGAGAGCAAGGCGGCATCGGTCGGCATCGTCGCCAACGGACACGAATCGGTCCAGTTGAAGATCATTTCCGCCGCCGACGTCGAAAAGGAAAAAAGCAAGCTGCCATGAAAATCCTGGGCCTGCTTTTCCTCGTCGCGCTCGCCGGCTTCGCGCAGCAACCTCCAGGAACGGCCCCGAGAGTGGAGGGCCGCGCGATCAACTCCCTCAGCGGAGATCCCGTGAAGAAAGCCACGGTCCTTTTGCAACCACGCCAGGCTGGGCGCGGCACGGCCTACACGGCCGATACGGATTCGGACGGGCGTTTTGTCATCGAAGACGTTGAGCCTGGCGTCTACACGCCCACCGCGGAACGCTCCGGCTTTATGACCCAGGTTCAAGGCGCGCCGGGCGCCCGCCCGGAACCCATAACGGTAGAGCCCGGGCAGGATCTGACGGCCGTGACCATTCGATTGGTTCCCCTTGGCGTCATCGCCGGCCGCTTGCTTGACGAGGATGGCGATCCAGTCCGCGGCGCCGGCGTGGAAGCTATGGTGAACGGTTATGTTCAGGGCAGGAAGCAACTCCGCGTTGCCTCGCAGACGCAATCGAACAATCACGGCGATTTTCGTCTGTACAACCTGCCGCCCGGAACGTATTATCTTCGCGCCGCGATCCGCGCCGATCGGTTCCAATTTATTTCTCCTCTGACGGTCTTCAGTGAATCCAAACCTCACGGAGGAGATGCGCCCACATACTACCCCAGCACAACCGAGCCTGCCGGCGCGACGCAGATTGTGATTGCGGCCGGCGCGCAACTGAAGGGCATCGATATCCAGATGCGCAGGGCGAAGCTCTACGCGGTTCGAGGCCGACAGATCTTGGATCAGGCGCATCGGCATGTCTCATTGCAAATCGTGCCGGTCGATAGCGAGCAAAGTGTTGGATTCTCTTCGGGTGTGCGTATATCGAGCGAGACATTCGAATTTCAGAACCTTCTGCCTGGATCGTACGTAATCATGGCGGTTCGAATGGATGGTGAAAAGCGGAGTTTCGCCCGTGAATCCGTGCAAGTTGTGAACGGCGACGTGGAGGGCGTCAACCTGGCGTTCGCACCGGGAGCCGACGTCGCGGGCGTAGTTCGAATAGAAGGCGCGCTTCCCTCCGGGTCGCCAATCGCCGTCAGCTTGCAGTTAGAAACACCGTCGCCTTTCGGCCAACCCAACACAACGGCGAAACCCGACGGAAGTTTTGAGCTGCACGATGTTGCGCCTGAAATCTATCGCGTGAACGTCGGGCCCATTCAGGGGAGTTATCTGAAATCGATTCGTCTAGGCGATCGAGAGGTAAACGACGAGCGCTTGGATCTGACGCGCGGCCCAGTCCCCCAACTGGTCCTGACCCTCGCGACCGACGTGGGGCAGATTGAAGGCAAGGTTCAGACTGCCGGCGGCGATCCTGCCGTGCGCGTGCGGGTGACCTGCCACTCCCTCCGCAGCGATCTCTCCAGATCCGCTTTCACCGACGAGAAAGGTTCCTTCCGCATGACGAACGTCCCGCCGGGCGAATACAAAATCTTCGCCTGGGAAGATGTGCCCATGGGCGCTCCCCAAGATCCGGAGTTCCGGAAGCCTTTCGAAAAGCAAAGCGTCCCCTTGAACATGCCGCCGAACGGCCATGAGACGGTAGAATTGACCTCGATATCGGTAAAACCGCTCGAAATGAGGTGACAGGAAGGTGTGAAAGAATCAAGAACACAAAGGAACACAAGGAACACAAGGAACACTGGGAACATATCCAGCGACTTCCTTCCGTTCCCCGAAATCATCCAATTTGCCCGAACTGGTCCGGTGTTCCTCGTATTCCTCGTATTCCCCGTATTCCCCGTGTTCCTCGTATTCCTTTGTGTTCTTGATTCTTTCACACCTTCCAGCCAACTCTTTCACTCATTTCCCACCCGCGCTACCATACAATCGTGTTCTCCCGGTTGTTTCTGATCGCCCTGCTACCGCTCGCTTTGCCCGCCGAAGATCGCTGGATCGGCCTCAAATCCGGCCCGTTCGAAGTGCTCTCCAACGCCGGCGATAAAACAGCGCGCGAAAAACTGATGTACCTGGAGCAGTTCCGCGAAACTCTTCGAGTCATCACCGGCAAGCAGGAAATGCGGATGATTTGGCCCGTCCGCATTCTCGTTCTCAAGAATCCTCCGCCGGTGACCGCCCCGTTTGCAGTCGCCCGCGATGCGCGAATGATGGCCGTGCCCGACGCCGGCGTGTTTTCCCGCGACAGCTTGAAAGAATTCGCACGCATCCTGCTATACGAGAACACGACGCGGCTACCGCAACGAGTGGAAGAGGGATTGATCGAGCTAGTCTCAACGCTCGAAGTCAACGGAACTCGCATCACCTTAGGCGCGCCTGTTCCCGCGGCCGAACGCTCGCACGGTTGGGCGCTAATGCAGTTGGTAACCGTGAACCCGGATTACAGAGGACGCAGCCGCGTCATGATTTCCAACCTCGAGCAGAGCGGCGATTTCGAAGCCGCGTGCCGCAATGCCTTCGAAAAAAGCGCCAAGCAAATCGAGCAACAGGCGGACGAGTATCTCAAGAGCGGCAATTTCCAAACGGCGGCGGTTTCCGGCCGCGCCCTGAGCCTGCTGCGCGACTTCAAGCCGGAACAGCTCGATCCCGACCAGCCCCAAATCGCGCTAGCGGATCTGCTGCTAGCGAATAACTCCGCCCAGGCTGCGAAGGCGTACACGGCGTTGCGCGGCCCAGCCGCCGCGGAGGGCCTGGGATTGCTGGCGCTCAAGGAACACAAAGACGCCGAGGCCCGCACCCTGTTCGCGAGCGCCGTCGAATCGAAAAGTGAAAGCGCGCGCGCGTGGCTCGAATTGGGCCGCCTGGAAGCCGACCCAATCAAGGCCCGCGCCGGCCTCAAGAAAGCCAGCGAACTGAACCCGGCTTGGCCGGAGCCCCACTTCCGCCTGGCGGAGCGCGAAGCGGATAACCTCGAACAGCGTGCGGCCTTCCTCAAAAAAGCGGCGTCGCTGGATTTGCGGAATATCGATTACTGGCAGGCGCTCGCCAAAACCTGGACGGCCGCCAAGAATTACGTCGAAGCGCAAAAAGCCTGGGCCGGCGCCGAGCGCGCCAGCGCCAACGACGAGGAGCGCGCGCGCATTCATCAGGTGCGCTTGCAGTCCGACAAAGAGCGCGCCGATTACGAAATTGCCGAAAAACGCCGCATCGCCGAAGAGCACGAGCGCGAAATGCAGCGTCTGAAATCAATCAGCGATTCCTCCATTCGCGAGGCCGAAGAAAGCGCCAGGAAAAGGATGAACGCCGACGGCGCGCCGGCGCCCAAAGCCGAGGGTTGGTGGGAAGACATGCAGTCCGATTCCAAAGTGGAGGGCGTGTTCCAGCGCCTGGATTGCATGGGCCGGCAAGCCCGCATGATCATTCAAACCGCCGATGGGAAGGCGGTGCAGTTGGCCGTGCGCGACCCGTCCAAAATCGTCATCACCGGCGGCGGCGAAAAAACGCTGAGCTGCGGCGCGCAGCGGCCGGCCCACAAAGTCCTGGTTCAATACCTGGCGAAGCCGGACGCGAAGCTGCGGACTGCGGGCGAGGCGACAGCCATCGAATTCCGTTGAGAGCCGCAATCAGGCAGTTCATCTTCCGCATTCTCGGCAAAGATCCGGATGCAATCGTAGTTTCTTTTGCGACGGGCGACGCCGATCTTGCGCGGCAGATGTTCGCCGAGATCCAGCAATTGGAACCGGCGCGGCGGCACGTCCTGGTGACGCCGGACGAACTCGAGCCTTACCGCAAGCGTTTTCGCCGTCAACGCATCGGCCTGGCTCTAGTCCTGTTCACGGACGACCAACGCTATCGCGCAATGCGCCGCGCCGCCTTCCTGCTGGCGCCCACCAAAATCCTGGCTTACAATCAGCGCCTGGAGCGGCACCACCTCCGGCTGCGAACCGTCATCGCTTCCTGGCTCTTTCTGCGCGGCGTGGCGCTCGATCGCATCTTCCTCCGGCCCAAGTGGCTGGTTCCCTGGAAAAAGGACCGGTCGATTTATCCAACGAACGTTCAAGAGCTAACGGGCCGGCCCTTAGCAGCGCGCCGTCGAAGGATCGCGGTCGTGAGCCCGTATTTTCCATTTCCGTTGTCGCACGGCGGCGCGGTTCGCATCTTCAATCTGCTGCGGGAAATGGCTCAGGAATTCGATATCTTCCTCTTCGCCTTCCGCGATCAAGAGACGCCCGCCGACTTCGCGCCCGTGCTGGAACATTGCGCGCGCATTATCTTGGTTGGCAAGCCGCGTTATCGCGAGCCTCAATGGTCAACGCTGCTCCCGCCCGAAGTCCACGAATTTCGCTCGCCCGTCATGCAGGCCGCGTTAGAGCGCCTGCGCCGCGAATACAAGATCGAAGCCGTGCAGGTGGAATATACAATGCTAGCTCCGTATCGCGGCGATGTCCTGGTGGAGCACGACATAACCTACGAACTCTACCGGCAAATTCGCAACGGCTCGCGGTGGGATTACTGGCGCTGGCGCCGATTCGAGACGAAGTGGATTGCCCAATATCGCAAGATAATCGTGATGTCGGAACAGGACCGCGCGTTGCTCCATCGTCCCAATGTGTCGGTGATTCCCAACGGAGTGGACCTCGAGCGCTTCATTCCCGAGATTGAGCGGCCAGGCCGGCGGCTGCTGTTCATCGGCTCCTTCCGGCATTTTCCAAACATCGTCGCGTACCGTTTTTTCATCGAACAGGTCTGGCCCTTGCTCAACGAGAGCATTCAGTTGACCGTAGTCGCGGGCCCCGATCCGCTCACCTACTGGCGCCAGCACACCGGCCTGCTCGATATCCCGGTCAACCCGGGAATCAGCCTGCTGAAGTTCGTCTCCGACGTGCGCCCGCTCTATGTCGAAGCGAATCTCGCCATCGTTCCCACGCTGGTATCGGCCGGCACGAATCTCAAAGTTCTGGAAGCCATGGCGATGGATCGCGCCGTTGTCTCCACCAGCTCAGGGTGCGCCGGCCTGGGCCTCGATCACGCAGTCAACGTCTGGATCGCCGATGCCCCCGCGGACTTCGCGAACGCCATCGAAACGTTGCTCGCCAACGACACTCTCCGCCAGCAAATCGCCGTCGCCGGCCGCCGCCATGTGGAGCAAAACTTCGGCTGGCGTCAAATCGGCGAACGCCAGCGCGAGCTCCTCCGCGAGCTACTGCCGGCGCGCATCCATATCCGCGCCGCGCAGGCGGCCGATCTGGATCGGATCCGCGCCATTCAATCCACCGCGCCGGAAGCATCGCAATGGCAGCCCAACGACTACCTGACCTTCGATTGCCAGGTGGCCCTGATGGAAAACCAACTGACAGGATTCATCGTCTCGCGCCGCGTAGCCGATGCCGAGCGCGAGATTCTGAACGTCGCCGTCCACCCGGATTTCCGCCGCCTGGGAATTGCCTCCACGTTGCTGCACCACGAAATGGCCCGCTGCCGGGGCTCGCATTTCCTGGAAGTGCGCGAATCCAACACGGGCGCCCGCCGTCTCTATGAACGCCTGGGGTTCGAAATAATAGGCGCCCGGCCAGGGTACTACGAGAATCCAAGCGAACCGGGGATTGTCATGAGGATTTTTTCATGATACTGTCACAATTGAAGGGGCCGCCGGTGACCCCCTCGTAGCGTGAAGAATGCAAGTACAGACAACTTACCCCACCGAGCAAATCAAACCAATCGACTCGGCGTGGTCTACTCACAAAGGAGAAAGAGCCCTGATGGAGAACACGCAGGATGAACTAAAAGCGCACCTGATGCAGGCGGATGAAGAATTCCGCCGTCTGGCCGAACAGCACGCGCAATATCACAAACAGCTTGAGGCTTTAGAAGCCAAGCCGTATCTGACTCCGGATGAGGAGTTGGAAGAGCATCGTCTGAAGAAGTTGAAACTTCGGTTCAAGGACCAGATGAACGGCATCATCAGTCGTCACCGAACGCAGAACGTGGCCTGACATCTGAGTGCGCAGCAAGGCAATTCGAAACCCGGCCCGGTCTCCCCGGACCGGGTTTTTCGTTGTTCGTTGTGGGGCAGGATGGCATCCTGCCGCCGATTGGCAATCGGCGTACCGAAGCTTCCGGCAAACTTCAACTAACCAAAAATTTCCCGATCCGCTCGATCGCCCCCATCAGATTTTCATACGAGTTAGCAATACTGAATCGCAGATACCCCTCACCATAAGCCCCAAACGCCGTCCCACTAAGGCACGCGACCCCCGCCCTCTCCAGCAGCGCATCAGCCAGCTCATCCGACTTCCACCCAGCCCCGGTAATATTCGGAAACGCATAAAACGCTCCCCCCGGAACAGCACACCGAAATCCCGGCAGCCGGTTCAACCCGGCACAAAAGCCATCCCGACGCCGCCGAAACTCCCGCACCATCTTATCCACTTCGTCCTGCGGACCATTCAGCGCGGCAATGCCCGCCCGCTGCGTAAAACTAGCCGTGCACGAGTTCGAATTGACCATCAACTTCGTCACGGCCTCCACCAGCCATTCCGGCATCACACCGTATCCCATGCGCCAACCGGTCATGGCGTACGTCTTCGAAAATCCGTCCAGGACGATCGTCTTTTCCTGCATCCCCGGCAGCGACGCGATAGACAGCGGAGGATCGTCGAAATAAATCCGCGAATATATTTCATCCGCCAGCACCATCAGGTCGCGGTCGCGCACCATCTCGGCAATCGCGCGCATATCATCGCCGGGAATGACGCCGCCCGTCGGATTGTGCGGCGAATTGAGAATCAACATCTTGGTCTTGGACGACAACTTGTCGCGCAGCAAATTCAGGTCGAACGAAAAGCCGTGCTCTTCCAGCAACGGAATGGGCACGGGCGTCGCGCCCAAAAAATTGATCATCGATTCATAAATCGGAAATCCGGGATTGGGATAAATCACTTCATCGCCGGGCTCGATCAAAGCCATCATCGGAAAAAAGATGATGGGCTTGCCGCCCGGAACAACAGACACATGCTCTGGACCCACCTGAATCCCCCGCGTGCGCCCAACGTACCCCGCAATAGACTCGCGCAATTCCAGCAGTCCCGGCGTCGGACCATAATGCGTCCACCCCTCATCCAGCGCCTGTTTCGCAGCGTCGACAATATGCCTGGGCGTATCGAAATCCGGTTCGCCCATCTCGAAATGAAGAATGCTCCGGCCTTTCGCCTCCAGCGCCCGGGCGCGCATATTCACCGCGAACGCGCCCTCCGTTCCAATGCGGGCCATGCGCTCGGCAAGCTTCATGCGGATTGTTTTCGGAAGAAGGGAACGTCGGCGCGATACTCTGCAAACGTGACCCGGTCGCCAATCTGGGCGCGCTCGCCGTCGATGCGTCCGGTGATGCGCCCGCCGCTTTCCAGCTCAACAATGGCCAGTTGGTAGGGCACGTCGTTCACGTAGGCTTCCGGCGGCGAGAACACGACGGTTTCGGTGTAGACGATGCCCGGCCCCAACTTGTTCACGCGGCCCCCAAAATGGTGACGACGCTGGTTGCCCCCGAACCGCCCAGATTCTGCGCCAGCCCGATCGTATTTCGCTTGACCTGCCGCTCGCCCGCTTCACCACGAATCTGCTGCACCACATCGCAGATCTGTCCCACGCCGGTCGCCCCCACCGGATGGCCTTTCGATTTCAGTCCGCCACTGGTATTGACCGGCAACTCACCGTTGATGCACGTCCTGCCGGCCAAAGTGTACGGCCCACCCTCGCCTTTTTTAACGAAGCCGAGATCTTCAATGGCGACGATCTCCGCAATGGTGAAACAATCGTGAATTTCGGCGAACTGAATATCGGCGGATGTCACGCCGGCCATCTTGTAAGCTTTCGCGGCGGAAGTCTGCACCGCGCGAAAAGTGGTGATGTCGGCCTTTTCGTCAAGCGCTACATTATCGGACGTCTGCGAAATCCCCATCACCCGAATCGGCTTGTCGGTAAATTCGGCAGCCCGTTCCAAAGGCACAATCAGCACGGACGCCGCGCCATCGCTAATCAGCGAGCAGTCGTACACGGTGAGCGGCTCGGAAATGGGTTTGCCGTTCAACGCTTGCTCCATGGTGATGACCTTGCGCATGTGCGCCAGCGGATTCTTCGCTCCATTCTGATGATTTTTCACCGCCACCGCCGCCAGATGCTCGCGCGTAGTGCCGTACTGATACATGTGGCGGCGCGCGATCATGGCGAATAGCGCGGGGAAAGTGGCGCCGGCCCGCACCTCGCCGCACAAATCGCCCGCGCCCGCCAGAATCTCGGTGACTTTCGGCGTAGTCTGCGAAGTCATCTTCTCGACGCCAGTCACCAGCACGACATCATAGAGTCCCGCAGCCACCGCCGAAACAGCATGAAAAAACGCGGCTCCGCTCGATGCGCAAGCAGCCTCGAATCGCGTAGCCGGAATGCCCGCGATTCCCATCCCGGCCGCCACGTACGGCGCCAAATGATTCTGGCCGACAAACGACGGCCCGGCAAAATTGCCAAGATAAAACGCCTCGACTTGCGACCCTTGCGCGCGGCCGTTCTCCAGCGCTTTGTGCCCGGCTTCCACCGCGAGTGAACGGAGATCGCGATCCGGGAACGCGCCAAAAGCTGTCTTCCCGATACCGGCGACGGCGACTTGTCTCATGCTTCCAGGATAACCGGTGAATCCTCTTTGCGTCCGATCGCATCACAAACACCATGAGCAAACTAACAGGAAAAGTCGCCGTCGTCACCGGAGCCTCCAAAGGAATTGGCGCATCCATCGCCGAACACCTGGCCGCGGAAGGCGCGTCAGTAGTCGTCAACTATGCAAGCAGCCAGCCCGGCGCGGACGCCGTCGTAAAACGCATTACCGGAAAAGGCGGAAAAGCAATTGCCGTCCAAGCCGATGTCTCGAAGCCGGAAGACATAACCCGCCTTTTCGCCGAAACAAAAACCGCATATGGAAAGCTGGACATTCTGGTAAACAACGCCGGCATCTACGAATTCGCGCCGCTCGAATCGGTCACGCCCCAACACTTCCACAAACAATTCGATCTCAACGTACTTGGCCTGCTCCTCACCACGCAGGAGGCCGTCAAACTCATGAATGGCGCGGGCGGCTCGATTATCAATATCAGCTCCATAGTTGGGCAGATGCCGGTCCAGAGCGCTGCGGTATACAGCGCCACGAAAGCGGCCGTGGACGCCGTCACGGTCGCGCTCTCAAGGGAACTTGGCCCGAAGAAAATCCGCGTGAACTCACTCAATCCCGGCATGGTGGAAACAGAAGGGCTGCACTCGGCGGGCTTCGCCGAGAGCGACTTCCGCAAGATGCTCGAATCTCAAACTCCCTTGGGACGCATCGCCCAGCCGGAAGACATCGCCCGCGCAGCCGTATTTTTCGCTTCGGACGATGCCGGTTGGGTCACAGGCCAAACCCTAATTGTCGCGGGCGGCCTGCGTCAATAGACTTCTAAACTAAGAAATGCATTCAAGCGTTTCCGAGCCGCGACCGTAAGGAGCGGTCGCCCCCGCGATGAGTGGGCACTTCTTTTGTCGTCTCTTCACGTTGTCGTGAAATGCATAGTTGGTCCGCGTTCCAGGATTTCCTTGATGATTTGAAGCCCATCCTGCAATCGCCGCTGTGTCGACACAGCTCCCAGGCAGATGCGTACAGCGATTGGGACGTCGTCGCGATTGACCGCAAAAGCCGCCGCGGGCGTGATGCCGACCCCGCGTTTGCGGCACTCCTCGGTGAGGTCTTCGGCGCGCCATGCTTCCGGCAGAGCGATCCACCAATGGGGCGTCGTATTCGTGGGCGGTATGGTTTGAGACAGAATGTGTTTAGCCAGCTCGTGGCGTGCAGTTACTTCGGCCCGTTTGTACGCAATCGTCCGGTCCGCAGTGCCGTCCTCGATCCATTTCGCCAGCACCGCGCTCATCAGCGGAGAGGTTTCCCATATAGTTGTGCGGACTGTGTTGGCCACCTGTTGCTGCATTCCCCGCGGGCAGATTGTGTACGAAACACGTAGTCCCGGAGCGATGCTCTTTGACGTGCCGAGAAGGTAATACGTGTTGGCCGGCGCATACGCCGCGAGTGGAAGCGGGGCTCCGGGCGCCAGGAATCCGTATACATCGTCTTCGAGAATGGAAGCGCCGTAAGTTTCCGCAATGCGGGCGATTTCCTGCCGGCGGCCGGCGGACATGGTGACGGTAGTGGGATTTTGCAGTGTTGGCGTGGTGTACAGAATCCTTGCGCCCCGCCGGCACGCGTCCTCGAACGACTGCGGCTCGATTCCTTCCGAGTCCATCGGCAGCCCGCGGAGCTGCAAGCCGGACAACGCTGCAATCGCTTTGATGCCGGCATACGTGACCGCTTCGGTAAGCACTACGTCTCCGGGCTTGGCGATCGTCGCTAAAACCGTGTGCATCGCATGTTGCACGCCGGAGCAGACGACCATGTCTTCCGCGGCGGGCGCGAAGCCGGGCCGGCGCATCCACACAGCCGCCGCGGTGCGGTGTTCCAGGACTCCAGCCGGGTCCTGCTCTTCATCCAGCAGCAGCGCGGCCTTGCCCGCGTCGCCATACATGCCCAGCATTGTTCGGACGTTTCCATCACGCTGTTCCCGGTGAACCAGGTTTCGGCTGAGGTCGATGATCCCTTCCTGCGCCGCGGGCGGTGAAGCTACGAACGTGCCTCGGCCCGTTGTGCTTGTCACTAGTCCCTCAGTCTGGGCGAGAGCATATGCGCGTGTCACAGTGCCGGGCGCGACCTTAAGGTGTTCGGCGAGTTCGCGGTGCGTTGGTAGTTGTTCCCCGGGCGCCAGCCGGCCCGCGTCTATATCCGCCTCGAGGGCGCGTAGAATCTTGGCCGCAAGATGCTTGTGTTCGGTCAGCTTGGGTACCCACATTGTAATAATGACAATATAACGCTGGACATCATAGTGGTCAATGTTAATCTATTGGAAAATATTATGATGGCACCGACACAAAGCACCAATGTAGTGAATGACGCAACTCCCGGCAATGACATTTCGGCGTTGCTTGCCGACGCCTGCACCCGGGCGACCCGGTATCTCGACGACATCAAAACGCGGCGCGTATTCCCACTCGAGAAGGATGTCGCCGCGCTCGGGCGTTTGCGGGAACCCATGCCGCTACACCCCGAGGACCCCAGTAGCATTCTTGCGCTGCTGGATGAGGTGGGGTCGCCGGCCACTGTGGCATCAAACGCCGGACGGTACTTCGGTTTCGTGAACGGCGCTGCCTTTCCGGTATGTATTGCAGCGCAGTCGCTCGCCGCGGCGTGGGATCAGAACGGTGCGCTCCGGATCATGTCCCCGGCTGCCGCCGTACTTGAAGATGTTGCGCTCTCGTGGCTCATCGATCTCTTCGGCTTGCCCGCGGATTGCGCCGCCGCGCTGGTTACCGGAGCGGCAAGTGCGAATTTTACCGGACTGGCCGCCGCGCGCCACGCGTTGCTCTCGCGCACCGGATGGGACGTTGAAAACGATGGATTGTTTCGTGCGCCGGAGCTGACCGTCGTGGTGGGGGAAGAGGCGCACGTTACGGTGCACAAGGCGCTGGCGCTGCTCGGCCTGGGGCGATCCCGCGTTACGGTGGTGAGCGCCGACTCACAAGGAAGGATGCGGGCGGACAAACTGCCCCACTTGGACGAACGCACGATCGTGTGCGTGCAAGCCGGAAATGTGAACACCGGGGCATGCGATCCCATCCGGGAAATCTGCACAGTGGCCGCCCGCGCAGGCGCATGGGTTCACGTCGACGGCGCGTTTGGCCTATGGGCCCGTGTGGAACCAGAGCACGCTCGACTGGTGGATGGTTTGGAGCTTGCGGATTCCTGGGCGACAGATGCGCACAAGTGGTTGAATGTGACGTATGACTGTGGCATCGCGTTCGTGCGCGACGCGGCCAGTTTAAGGGCGTCCATGGCTGCCCCGGCCGCGTATTTGCTGGCCGGCGGTGAGCGGGAACCCATGTATCTCACTCCCGAGTCATCGCGCCGTGCGCGAGGCGTGGAGGTGTGGGCCGCGTTGCGCTTTCTCGGGGCGACCGGAGTACGCGATCTGATTCGCGGCGGTTGCGATCGGGCGCAGGAGTTCGCAACCGCGCTGCGCGGCGCCGGGTACTCCGTGCTGAACGAAGTGGTTCTCAACCAGGTTTTGGTGTCCTTCGGCGATGCGGCGATTACGGAGGAAGTGATCCGCAGGGTCCAGCGTGAGGGGACGTGTTGGTGCGGCGGCACCGTCTGGCAGGGGCAAACGGCGATGCGTATCAGCGTCTCCTCGTGGATGACTACATCGGAGGACGTCGAACGCAGCGTTCGGGCGATTGTTGCGGCAGCTCGCGCAGTGCGGGGCGAGGACTAATTCAATGCTCTAGAGCGATCCGCTCAATCCGATCGCAACGCCTGCATCACGTCCACCCGCGCTGCGCGCGCGGCCGGCACCAACGACGCCACGAGCGCCGCGGCCAACAGCACAGCCGCCGAACCAGCCACCGGCAGCGCGCCCGGCATCTGCATCCCATGGATGTAGCTACCCGCCAGATTCGCCAGCGCATATCCGCCCAGCGCGCCTACCACCACGCCCGCGGCCGCCATCAACGCCCCCTGCCAAATGACGCCCATTACCAGGTGCCAGGGTTGCGAGCCGATGGCCAGGCGGATGCCAAACTCGCGCGTCCGGCCGCTTACCGAAAACGCCAGGACGCCGGCGACTCCGACCACCGCGATGGCCAGCGCAACTGCCGCGAAGCCGCCGAATACCAGCGTGTTCAGCCGGTCCGGCGAGAGCACTTCGGCGCGGATGTCTTCCAGCGTTGCCGCGCGCTCCACCGGTTGCTCAACCGACATGCCGCGGATGAGACGCGTGATGGGCGACACCAGCGAGTACGGATCGGCGCGCGTGTGCACGAACACGTTGCCGGCCCAGAGTTGCTCCTGGGAGAACGGATGATACACCGTCATGGACGGACCGCGCACAACATTCTCGTCGTCGACATCGGCCGCAATTCCAATGATGCGGCGGGGCGTGGTGGCTATGTCCACAAACTTCATTACAGGATCGGTCCACGTAATGTGACGGTTCACGGCGTCCCTATCCCCGAACATGCGCTGAGCGATGCTCTGGCTAATAATCACCACCTGCTCGTTACCCTTCCCGTCGGCATCGTTAAAATCGCGTCCGGCGACGATGGGAACGCCGACCGAGCTGAAATACCCCGGCGACACAGTGCGGAACCGGGCGCGGGGATCCTCTTCACCGGGCGCGCGAACGCGGCCTTCCGCGGTGAAGTTGAATCCCGGACCAAATTTGCCGCCGTCACGCCAGGGAATGAACGTTCCGACGGCGACACCATCGACGCCGGGAAGCGAAGTGATTCGCCGTATCGATTCCTTGTAAAAATCAAGCACCTGTTCCGACGTCTTCCCATAGGACATCACCGGCAAGTGGACCACGAGCACGCGGCGAGTGTCGAATCCGGTCTGCGCCGATTGCAGCGCGAGGAGTGTCTTGATCAGCATGGCCGAGCCTGCCAGGAGCACGAAGGATGCGGCGATTTGTGTAACGGCGAACGCGCGCAACCGGCGATTCGCGCTGCCGGTGACGCGCACGCTGCCGCTCGCGAGTCCGAATCCATGCGAGGTGTCCGCCGAAGGCAGCCGGGGAACGAACGCCAGCGTCACCGCGGCGATTACCGCCAGTGTCGCCGCTACCCACAGCATGCTCGAATCCACCGTCAAATCGAGCGCGCGCACCGAGAAGCGGGAAGCGTAGCGCGCCAGAATGGCCACCATTGGCCGAGCGCTCAAAACGCCAATGGCCGCGCCCGCTCCGCAGAGCACCAGACTCTCTGCCAGCAGCGTCCTGCGCAGAGCTCCAGTGCTGGCGCCCAGGGCGGCGCGAATGCCCAGCTCACCTTCGCGCCGAACGGTCCTTGCGAGGATGAGGTTCGCGACGTTCGAGCACGCGATCACGAACATCAACACCGAGGCGCCCAGCAGCACCAGCAAAACGGTGCGCGCGCGCGACGTGATCTGCTCGCGCAGCAGCACTGCGTCGAGCCGGGAATTCGCTTTCGGCGAATAGGCTTCCGGATGCGCCTTGATCATGGCCGCGTAGGCGACGCCAAGTTCGGCCGTGGCCGACTGTGTATCCGCGCCCGGCGCCAGCCTGCCGAACAATTGCGTCATCCGGTGCACGCGGCCGGTCACCATCGTCGCCGAGAGATGATGCGGGCTGGTCACCACATTGGCGATGAGTTCGGTTTCGGCCGGATAAGGAATGGCCGGCTCCAGCACGCCGACGACGGTCGCCACACGCTTGTCCAGCCGGACCGTCTTACCCAGTACCGCTGGATCGTTCTTCGTCTGCGTCGTCCAAAAACGATAGGTAAGAACGCAGGCCGGGGCGGCGTTCGGCCCGTCGTCGTTCTTGCCCAGCAGCCGGCCGAGCACCGGGTGCAGGCCCATCACGTCGAAAAACTCCCCATCCACCACGCCGGCTTGCACTTCGCGCGGTTCCCCCAGCCCGACCATGGTGAAGCCGATGGTGGAGAATTCTCCAAACGTGCTAATCGATTTAACGCTGGCGCGGAGGTCCTGAATTTCCGGCACGGAAAATGGGACGCTATCCGGGCCGAATTCAGGAGAGCTCTGGCGAATATAGACCAGCCGGTTCTCGTCGCGGTTCACCAGCGGGCGCAGCAACACGCCGCGCACCAGCGTGAAGATGGCCGCGTTCGCGCCGATACCGAGCGCCAGCGTCAGTACCACGGTAATGGTCAGGCCTTTCGCCCGCGACAGCGAGCGCATGGCGTACTTCAGATCGTGCAGAAAGGTCGAGGCCAGATCGCGATATTTCATGGAGACTCCTTGCATCTTTCTGTATTACCAAATCTCTGTTTTCGATGTGGGGCAGGATGGCATCCTGCGGCCGATTGCTAATCGGCCCGGTGCTGATTCGGAATTATTTACAGGCCGATTAACAATCGGCCGCAGGTTACCAACCTGCCCTACATCTACTTGTACGTCGAACGAGCGATGTCAAATTCGACAGCGCCATTGATTTTTCTTGAAGTCAATCTTCATCTGGCTCGGCGAGCAAATCGCCCAGCCGGTCAAGCCGCTGTTCCCAAAACAAACGGCGATCGCCGATCCATTGCTCCGCCGCCGAAAGCCCTGCTGGTTCCATGCGGCAAGTACGTACCCTCCCGGTCTTTTCGGTATGCACCAGCCCGCTTTCCTCCAATATTTGCACATGCTGAAGCACCGCGGCCAGAGTGATGTCCAGAGGCTTTGCCAAACGCGAAACCGAAATGGGTCCTTCGCTTAGCTTTTCCACAATCGCCCGCCGGGTGGCGTCGCCGAGGGCGTGGAAGACACGGTTGATGTTAACTTTTCGGCGCGGCATGGACCCTCAGCGCGTCAACTCCTTCGCCAACCGTTCGAGTAACTGCCGCCAGCCCCCCTCACGCATTTTGGGACCGTCGGCGCCCTCGAAGAATGCCGCCTGATGGGTGAAGACGAGGGCGGTCCCTTTTTCCGTTGGCAAGAACTCAAACGTGACCAGGGACGCCGAGATGCGCTTGTCGCCGAGGGCCATGGTATGGGCTATCACGACGCGGCGGTTGGGCACAATGTCCTGATAACTGCCATCGTTCGTCAGCGCGGTTCCCGGAAAGGGCGTACCTTCTTTGAACCGATAACGGGCGCGTTCGCTGCCTCCGACTCGAAAGTCCATCTCAAATTCCTCGACGTCGTGGCTGTCGTTTTCAGCAAACCAGCGGCGCTTTTTAGCGGGGTCGGCGAAGGCGGCAAACACGCGGTCGGGCGGGGTGGGATAAGTGCGTTCGATGACGAATGTGTTGTGGATAACGGATCGGCCTTCCATGAAGTTCCTTCCACTCAAAAGTCTATTAGTCAAGTACTGACTTAAGTATCCACGAAGCGAAGAGCGATTGTCAAGTGTGTACTTAAGTATATTTTGACTTCTCCCGTCCATAGAAATCTTCAAGTCTCGGATCGTGGAGCCGACTGACCTTCATGCTCCGTTGTAACTACACAGGACCAAGATGAACTACTGTCGGAAATTTCCTCGCGCAGATGGCCCTTCCAGATGGTTAATAACGCTATACCACCTAGAAAGCGGAAGCATCAATAACTCACACCAGGGAGACACTTGTGCGCTTATTCGCCTTATGGATACTTGTCTCAGCTACTCTATTCGGCCAGCGAGTTCTTTACAATCAGGGGCTCGACGAGAAGGGCAAATCCGCTTCGGCCGCGGCCAAAAAACTCACTTCAACCTTGGTGACGGACAACGAGTTGGCAAATCTGGCCGTACTCGAGAAAGCCCAGATCGACCGTGTTTTGGGCGCCGCCGCGGTCACTATGCGCCGCGAAGTGGAGGCTTTGACGACGTGGGAGAGCGTTACCGACCTGATAGACGGAATTCAACGGAATAACGACTTGGTGAATTTCGACACCGGCTCACCCGGCGAAATCAAGCAGCGGCTGGATGCAATCGACAAAGAAACCACCAAGCTTCAACAGGCATTGGAAAGCCTCAAAATGGCTTCCAAGGAGAACCCGCCCTCGCTCAATCCCGTAATCAATCTTCTGGGCGATGTGCAAGATTTCACAGCGTTCGCCGGGGAAGTGGCAAAAATCAAGGAGGCCAAGGAAGCTTCCACTTCGCTTCAGGAAGTCGCGAACGGACTGAAAGAGTTGAACGCACTGATTGCCAGTGTGAATACCATCTGGACGACCGCGCAAAGGGTTCGAGTGGACCCGAAATCTCTGGCTCCTTCCAAAGAGGAAACCGAGCTGGCCGTACTGGCCGTCGAGGCTCAGTACCTGAAAGAGTTGACGCTTCTGCGCGCGCGCAAGCAACTGGACTTGGCAGAGGTTCGGAACGTGCACGATCAGGTCAAGTCAGCTATCCAGGATTATCCCCAAGAGAAACAAATCCGCCAGGACCTGGTAGACATCGCGAAAGGCGTGGACGCGAACAATTTCGACACCGTGCGTCTGGCCATGGATGAGCGTATTCACGTCCTATACCTTGCCGCTTCCGCGGCAGCGCAAAACATGATCGCGGCTGATATCGAAGCCATGCGCGAAACACTCGCGTGGCGCCGTTATCAGATTCGCACACAGGCTGTCTACAACGGATCCTACGAAACGGCAATTAAGGCGGCGTCGGACCGGTTGGCCGCCTACTACGGAGCCGGACTCAAACCTACACAAATCGCCCAGCTCCTGCACGACTTGTCCGCGCTGGTTTCGTTACCAAAAATTGCATTCTAACGAGTAAAGGAAAAGAACCCATGAAACTCAACACGCTGCCCCTGCTCCTGACTGTTTTTCTAGTCGGTTGCGACGGCGCCGCGAACAAGTTCGCCCAGCAGACGCATGAGCTACTCAACGAATACCGGAAGAAGATCAACGAGCAAATATCCTTAGCGTCGAAGTACTATACCGCCGACGCGGACATCGGCGTTAACGAAGCTCGAAGGCAGATGAACAGCGCGCTGGCGGTGGACCGCGACGAACGTTCCACGGAGCTCGCCGTGAACTATTTGGATGGCCGCAAGCCACCCTCCTCATATCGCACGGAGCTGCGTGCCTATGCACAGGCGGAATATGATGCGCGGAAAGCGTCGTACCAGGCCGCTATCGACGCTTCGCTTCCATACGTCCAACAGCTCGCGAAACTGCAGGCGGACAAGGAAACGGTGGACGCGCTGGGCAAGGCCCTGGACGCTTTAGAGAAGAAACGCGGCCTCGGAGTCGAGATGAAGGACCTGGAGGGTTTCGTGAATGAGACAAAGAAGGATTTCAGCCTTCTGGTTTGCGCCGACCTCAGGAATCAGAAGACGAAGCTGGACGCTCAGGCCAACACCGCCGTGGGCTCACAGAAGACGGATTTACAGGCGCAGAGTGCGGCGGTAGCCAAGCTTCGGACGGATCGGAAGTGTGACGACCTTGAAAAAGCGGCAGCGGCCGCGGCCGCACCGGCAGCAAAATAGAAAGGACCCATAAAATGACTCGAGAAGAACAAATTGCAGCAATTCAGGCACGGCTGGCTGAGGTGAATGGCTCCATCGCGCAATTGCAGGGGGCAATACCCGGTGCGAACGGAGACCAGAGGCGTCAACTGGAGGCCCGAATTGCTGAGCTGCAACAGACTCGCGTAACTCTCCAGACCATGCTCAATAACCTGCAAGGAGGTATTGCGGCATTGGCAACGGCGGGTGCGATACCCCCCACGGCCGCGCATAAGAAGGTTGCGGCGCACAATACGGCAGCGGTGAAGTCCGCCAAAGATTCCGCGAAGGCGACTCAGAGGCGGGCGAAGGAGACGATCGCGCTTACCAAAGCGCCGTCGAAGGGGAAAGCCGCCCAGGGGTTGAAGCCAATAAATCCTCCTAAAGGAACCAAACCGAAAAAGCGTCCCTAGCGAAGCGGTACGGACAACGCCAGGCCAGATGGGCGGCTATGCCGGAGGATACGGCAAATTCTATCCAATCGGCAAGACATCCAAATCGTCGATAACGGCATAGTCTCGAAAATCCGCTGTGACGAGCGGAATTCCCCACTGCCGCCCTGCGGACGCGATCAACATTCCGCGCATGACCGATGAACAGTTGTCAGCCATGGTACGACTGCGCGACGCTCGACCTCGCAAGGTGGCGGTGAGCTTCGCCTGGACGCGCGGGTCCTTGCTTGGCTGAGGTCCAAGGGCGAAGGCCACCTGACGGGGATTACCGACATGCTCACGAACCTGATGGAGGCAGAGCAACGGACGCGGTGACGGCGAGTGGAACTCTAGACAGATTTGTACCGCGCCGCCAGCAGGCCCGTGGCCGCGCTGATGTCGATGTCCGCGATTAGCAACCCCTCGTTACCGTATGGCTGGAAGCTGAGCAGCGTCCCGTCGGGCCGAACGACGGCCGAAGTGGTCGGCGGCCCGGCGCTGGCAAAGTTCACAGTTGCGAAATAGCATGTGTTTTCGGCGGCGCGGCACAATGCCGCTTTCTCATGGAACGAGTTCGCGGGATCGGCGAAAGTCGAGGGCACGTAACTGCCCGGCTCGGCTTGGTGGAAATGCGGGTGGAACACAATGTGCGCGCCGCGCCGGACGGCCCAGCGGACTGTTTCCGGATAGCGCCAACCCTCATGACAGATCGCGATACCGAATGTCAGCGGACCGGTTTGGAAAATCCGCCTGCCGGAACCGGGCGAATAGACGCCTTCCTCGGAGGGGTCGATCTGCACCTTGTCCTGGAAGCCAGCGATCGTCCCGTCTCGATTGATGACCAGGGCGCTGATCAGCAGCGCACCATCGGCAACACGCTCGGTGCCGAGAACAACGGCGAGGTCTGCGTTCGCCGCGGCCGCTGCAATGGCGGACCAGGCGCGTTCGAGGAACGCAGGATCGGGAGGCGGCACCCGCTTCCCCATTCCGCGGTAACCGGGAATGAAGCATTCCGGAAAGCAGATGAGACCGGCGCCCTCGATGGACGCTTGAGCGATGGCTTGCTCGGCCAACGCGACCGACTCCTCGGGAGTCGCCGGGAACCTGATGTTGGCAAGCGCGATCCGAAACGTGTCCATAAAGATTTATTCTATGTGCCGATCGGCGACTCGCGCGGCCTGCGTCAGAAGGCAGTTGCGCTCCGGCAGACTCCCCGTCTTGCCTGCGGCCGCGCGGTAGTGCCTGACCGCTCCCTCGCGGTCTCCGGCGAGTTCCAGCAGATGAGCGCGAACAGCGTCCAAGCGGTGATGATCCGCAAGGCGGGCGTCGGCATCGAGGGTCGTCTTCCGGCGGCGCAATCTCGATGGCCGCCGATTCCGGTTGGGCCACCGCGCTTTCGCGGCGGCGGCGAGCGGATTCGTTGCGAATATGATCGGCCATTCGCCGGAAGGCGACCCGCGTCAGCCATGCGCGAGGATTGTCCGGCCGGCCGTCGCGCGGCCACGCGACCGCCGCGGCCAGCGACGCTTCCTGAACGGCGTCCTCCGCTGCCGCGAAGTCGCGAAATCTTCGGACCACGGCGCCGAGCACCTGCGGCGTCAATTCCCGCAACAGGCGCTCGATCGGAATGTCCAAAGGGTGTTCCGTCACTGCCATTCTGGCGGTGCGCCGCTCAACACTTGCCGCACCTCGATGGGTATGCTGCCGGTGACGCCTCCGGGCCCGGGCGCCGCCGAAGCGCGCGCGGCGATCCTATACGCCTGCTCCGCGCTTTCCACGTCGACGATCCAGTATCCCATCAGAAATTCTTTGGATTCCGGGAAGACTCCATCGGTAACGGGCATCCCGTCGCTTCCCGCGCGAACGATCTTGGCCTGGCCGGGAAACGCCAGGCCTTCGGTTGAAAAATACGTACCCGAATCCTTGAGTTCCTTGCTGAAAGCGCGCATGAAAGCGAAATTCGCCTGGAGGTCCTGCTTCGACCACTTGGCGTACGAGTCGCAATCGGCCTTCGTTCCATTCATCATCAGAACGTATTTCATGTTTTTTGCTCCTTTCGATTCCGGCGCCGGGTTGGTGCGTTTTCGTGGTGTAGTCGGATCCAAATCCGGGGTTCTCTACATCGCTCAAGGATTTTGTTGCGGTTTGTTGCCCGAGGGGACAAGTCCTGATCCCGAGCTAACCAAAGTCACCTCCGGGAAAGGCGAACAATGGCTGCCATTAAGCTAACCCGCTCTCCGCGGAGAGCACAACTCCTTCCTCGACTTCCAGCGCTCAATCCAAAACATACGCGGCTTATGCGGTACCATTGACGACAGGTCGGGTTTAACGTTGGGATAACACAAAGTGCCAAGACCGGCCACCACGTTTCGAAGGTCCCTCTCCGCCGCTCTCTGGTTGTCAGGACTTTGCATTCCGGCCCTCAGCGCCGATTTACCAACCCCGCAATATGTTCACACAACGTGGGCTTTTCGAAATGGATTTAGCACGTTTCCCATTCAGACGCTGGCCCAAACGGAGGATGGATATTTGTGGCTCGGCACGCCAGCCGGATTGTGGCATTTCGACGGCATGCGGTTCGTCGAATGGCAGGCGCGCGCGGGTGAAGTGCAATTGCCGAGCCAGGATGTCCGGT
>DATDHK010000286.1:0-5711 GCA_036521635.1 Bryobacteraceae bacterium
AATCGTGTTCGCTTCAGGAGACGATCGCTTTCACACCACCTTCTCCTTCGACGAGAAAAACAGGACGTGGCGTTGGACGATGGATTCTGAGCGGCAAGGCAAGCTCAGTCCCTTCGCTCGTTTGCTCATGACTCGCCGAAACGGCGCAGGTTGATTAAAGGAAACCAAATGAATAGACACTGGATGCTTACAACCCTGATCCTGACAGCCGCCTTTATTGGAGGCGCCCGTACAGCCGCCGCCGAAAACTTCAAGTCGGTTAAGGAATGTGTACCCGGCAAGCGGGTCGTCAACAACATGGGCGACAAGGGGAAAATTCTTCGCGTTTCTCAAGGCACTCTGTGCGTGGTGCTGCTGGACACAGGCAAGGAACAGTCCTCGATCTTTTGGATGCTGCGCGCGGAAGGCGCCAGCGCCGAAACGAATGACAAGCTCGTGCCGGGAACTTATGCCTGCTACGCCGGCAACCCGAACCAGTACACGTTCAACGACCTGAAAATCGTGAGCGCGAATACGTACGAATGGGCTGGCGCGCGAGGCAGGTTCCACGTCGAACCCTCGCGCAAGATCGTCTACGAAACGGGCCCGCTGGTGAAATACACGTCCAAGCTTCTGGCCGGACCCTCCGTTGGCCTGAACACCGACGGCGGCACTTTCTTCGGAACCCACTGCGATTTGCAGAAGTAGATCATACTGCCTTGAGAAAAAGGAGATCGGACCCATGTCGCCAAAATCAGCAGCGAAGGTGGTGATTCGCACCGCTACCCCGAAGGACATTCCCATCTGCGGCCAGATTTGCTACGATGCTTTCTCTCGAATCAGTGCAGCTCACGGTTTTCCGAGCGATTTGCCCGGACCGGAAGCCGCCGCCGGTTTGCTCTCGATGATGTTCTCTAACGACAATTTCTACTGCGTCGTGGCCGAAATCGAAGGCCGCATTGTTGGAAGCAATTGCCTCGACGAGCGTTGCTTGATCGCCGGCATCGGCCCGATAACCGTCGACCCCGCCGGACAAAACTCCGGCGTTGGACGGAAGCTGATGCAGGCCGTGATGGATAGAGCGAACGCGCGCCGTGCAGCCGGAATGCGCCTGGTGCAAGCCGCGTTTCACAATCGTTCGCTCTCACTGTACTCCAGCCTCGGTTTCGACATCAAGGATCCCCTCTCCTGCCTCCAGGGGCGAACTCGCGAGCGGAGCGTTGCCGGATGTGCCGTTCGGCCCGCGCAAATCGCCGATTTGGACGCATGCAACGCGCTCGCCCGGCGGGTGCATGGATTCGATCGAGAGATCGAATTGGCGCAGGCCATACAGCAAAGCACTGCCGCGGTGGTAGAGCGAGGAGGCCGCATTACCGGATACGCAACCGCGCTCGCGTTCTTCGGTCATGCAACGGCGGAGACGAATCCCGACATGCAGGCTCTCATCGCGTCGGTCGAATCCTTTGGAGGCCCTGGGATTCTGGTCCCGTCGCGCAACGGCACGTTGTTGCGCTGGTGCCTCGCGAATGGTCTGCAGGTCGTCCAGCCGATGACTTTGATGAGCGTTGGGCTTTACAACGAGCCAGCCGGCGCGTGGTTGCCTTCGATCTTGTTTTGATTTTGCGCGCTCACTCAACTCCGAGTCGCCGGGCGTGATCCGCGGGGACGTGTGCGCTTGTTGTGCGCCGTAACGAACCGCCAGGCGGAGCGCAGCAAGTCCCGCAGTTGGTCCTTCTTGATGCGGGATAATCGCACGAGCACGATGGGATGGTTGACGTAATGATGCGTGACGTAATACGTTCCCGGCTCTTCCGCGAGGAGCGCTTCGCGCGTTTCGAAGTCGGTGCGCACTGCCAGCGATTCCGGTTCCGCCGATTTGTGTACGGCCATGCACGCAAGCAGCCGCCCGCCCAGCTTGAGCGCCGGGGAGCCGTACATGGTTCCTTCCTCGACCTCCGCCAGCGCAAGGCCAAGTTCACGCACGTGATTGAACGTCACCGATTGCTTCGGCATCTCGATCCAACAGTATAGGACTTCCGATCCGCCGCCGTGTTAACCTCTCGATTACAAGCTCCTTTTTGACCGCGATAGAAAACCAACCGAAGCATGAAAGCCATCCTGTGCATCTTCCTGTCCGCCGCCGCTCTGATGGCCGGCACTACCGGCAGCATCTCCGGCACAATCAAAGATCCCAGCGGCGCCGTAATTCCCGGAGCCATCGTTACCGTTACCAACACGGCCATGGGCATCCCGCGCAAGTCCACGGCGGACTCTAAAGGCGACTACGCTTTCGGCACTCTGGCAGTGGGCCGCTACGACCTGGAAGTCCTGGCCGACGGGTTTCGCCCATACAAGCGCAGCAGTCTAATTGTCGATGTGGACAGCGCCCTCCGCATCGACCCGACGATGGAGCTGATCCAGAAGAGCGAAGCAGTGACGGTCGTCGAAAGCGCCACGCAGGTGGACACAGCCACCAGCCAGATGGGCGAAGTAGTCACCAGCGGGTCGATGACGGCGGTGGCGCTGAACGGCCGCAGCTTTACCGATCTCATGGCCCTTCAGCCCGGCATTGTCCCGGTCACCACGCAGTTGCCGGATTCCATCGTAATGGCGGGCGCGTCCGTCGCCATACCGCCTTCCGGAACGCTGAACGCCGGCAATCAATCCATCAGCGGGCAGCGCGAAGACGCCAACGGATTCATGGTGAACGGCGCCGACGTAAAAGAATTGATGAACGGCGGCGCGCTGATCGTGCCGAATCTGGACTCGATTTCAGAGTTCCGGATTCTCACTAACAACTTCGACGCCGAGTACGGCAACTACAGCGGAGGCGTGATCAATGTCATCACCAAGTCCGGCGCGAATGCGCTGCACGGCGCCGGATTTGAGTTCCTCCGCAACACCGCGTTAGACGCGCGCAATTTCTTTTCGCCGGAGCGCAGTTCCTACCGCCAGAACCAGTTCGGCGGCGCGCTCGGCGGACCCATCCGCAAAAACGCGATTTTTTTCTTTGGAGATTACCAGGGCACTCGCCAGACCCAGGGCGTCGATACCGGACTGATCCCGGTGCCGTCGCTCGCGGCCCGCGCCGGCAACTTGAGCGATCAGGCCGATTCGCTCGACGGCACAGTTGCCGGGCCCTATTTGGCGACCCAGCTTTCTCAAAAGCTCGGCTACAACGTGACGGCGAATGAGCCGTACTACGTTCCGGGCTGCGTATCAAGCTCGCAGTGCGTGTTCCCCAATTCCGTTATTCCGCAACGCGCGTGGGCGGAACCATCGAAACATCTGCTGCCCTACATTCCGGCGCCCAACATCGGAGGCTCCACTTTCTCCACCAGCGCATTTGGAAAAACATTGCGCGACGATAAAGGCAGTTTCCGCGTCGACGGCAATTCCCAGCGCTGGGGCCTCGTTTCCGCTTACTACTTTTTCGACGACTACGACCTGAACAATCCCTATCCAACGGGCCAAGGCGGCGCCAGCGTGCCGGGTTTCGCCGCCCTGAACCTGGGGCGGGCGCAATTGGCGAGCGTCGCTCTTACCAAAACTTTCGGCGGCAGCGCCGTGAACGAGCTGCGCCTAAGCTACATGCGCGGCGCGAATAATGTCGGACAACCTTCCGGCGGCGTGGGTCCAAGTTTAGCCTCGCAAGGATTTGTGACAGGCCCAGGCACGCCGGGGATCGTGGTGCTGGCGCCGTCCATCGAAGGAATTGAGAATGTCCAGTTCCCCTCCTTCGTGATGGGAACTCCCATCACCAATCTGACGCAGGCCAACAATACTTACTCGCTCATCGACAATTTCTCGAAGGTTCACGGCGCGCACAGTATCAAGGCGGGCGCGCAGTTGAGCTACGAACAAGTCAACGTGCATCCGAATCCCACCTTCAATGGATCGTTCCTGTTCACCGGCGCCGAGACGGGTTCCGAGTTCGCCGATTTTCTGATCGGCGTTGCCAGCAACTACAATCAGGCGGACTCGCAAGCCTTCTATGGGCGGCACAAATACGCCGCGGCTTTTGTGCAGGATAGTTGGCGCGCGCGGCCCAACGTGACTTTGAACTTCGGCATCCGCTGGGACCTAATGCAATATTGGTCGGAGAAATACAACCAGATTCCGACCTTCAACCTGGGCCAGCAATCCAAGGTGTTCCCGACTGCGCCGCGCGGCCTCGTTTATCCCACCGACGATGGCGTGCCCACTACACTCGTGCCGCAAAAGAATCGATTCGCCCCGAGGCTGGGAATTGCATACGCGCCCTCAAAGTCCACCAGTATTCGCGCCGGTTTCGGATTATTCTACTCGGTAATCGAGGGCAACACCATCGCCATCGACGAGCCGCAGCCCCCCTATGGTTTGAGCTACACCAGTTCAGCGCCGCCGTTATTTGCGACTCCCTTCATCAGCGCCGCGGACGGCGAACGCCACGTTCAGCCATTTCCGCTGACCTTCCCGCCGCTGAACGCCACGGTGAGCAAGCCGCAATCCAACATCGATTTTTCACCGTACCTGCCGCAAGCCGGCATGACCACGCCCTTCCGCGGCAACACTTATCCGTACAACGAAAACTATTTCTTGTCCATCGAGCGGCAGCTCATGAAAGATACCGTGTTAAGCGCGAGCTACGTCGGCTCGCAGGCGCATCATCTTTTGCTGGTTTATTCCGCGAACCCCGGCAATCCAGCGCTGTGCCTGGCATTGAGCAAGCCGAGCGCGGTCGCCCCGGGCTCGCCCACCTGCGGGCCCTTCGCCGAAGACGCCACTTACATCACAGCCGCGGGACAAGTGATCCATGGAACGCGCGGTCCGTTCGGCCCCAACTTCAGCAACGACGATTTTGAGGGCAGCTTCGGCAACTCCAGCTACAACGCGCTGGAAGTCAGCGTCCGGCATACGGGAACGCGATTGGACTTCATGCTGGCCTATACCTTCAGCAAGTCCATCGATCAGGCGTCGAGCATTTCCGATATCGTCGATCCGTACAACTACAAGCGAATGCGCGGCGTCTCGGCGTGGGATTTGCGTCACAACTTCGTGGCGACCTTCCGCTATCAACTTCCGAGATTCCTCACCGGATGGGCGATCTCCGGTATCGTCCGCGCGAGCACGGGCTTTCCGGTCACCTTGGCCGAGCACGGAGATAACTCGCTGGAGGGCAGCATCCCGAACGGCGTAAACAACCATAGCCTGGACCTGCCGGATTACACTCCGGGCGACTTGAAACTGAATCACGATCCGCGCAACGGCCAAGAGTACTTTAATACTTCTCTGTTCAGCACAAACGCCCTGGGCACGCCCGGCTCGGCTTCACGCCGCTCCTTTTACGGACCGGGAGCACTGAACTTCGACTTGGCTTTGCTCAAGTCCTTCAAGGTGACAGAGAACAAAGCGCTCCAATTTCGCCTGGAAACCTTCAACACCTTCAATCACGCCCAGTTTTTCGGCCCGGCCGCAGTGAACGGCGACTTCGGCACGGACCTTTTCGGCAAAGTAGTGAAAGCCGCCCCGCCGCGGCTGGTGCAGGTGGCGCTGAAGTTTACGTTCTGAGTAGACGTGTCCTATTTTGGCTTGGCTGAGAACAAGCAATTGCACAGGCTGCACTTGTTGCCCTAAGCTTGCGTAAGCGTGACGAAGGTTCGCGCTAAAATGGACCGTCACCCCGATGGATACGCTCAGCCCCAGAGAGCGCAGCGAGCGAATGAGCCGGGTCCGGAATGCGGACACTAAGC
>DATDHK010000287.1:0-2984 GCA_036521635.1 Bryobacteraceae bacterium
GTTCGAAGCGGGCGATTCGGAAGGACTCGGTGTGGCTTTGCGGTCCCTGATTGAGAATGAAGCGCTCCGCAAGCGGCTGGCGGCGGCCGGCGCCGAACTTGTAAGCCAGCGTTTTTCTGCCCGCGCCTCCGCGCAAAGAATGGCGGAGATCTATGTTCAGTTGTTGATTGAGCAGTCCGGCAAATGATCAGAGTCCCGCTTCGAGCCGGGCGGCGAGTATTTCGGGCAGCCCGGCGGCGAGAATCTTTTTCTGCGCGGAAGCAATGTCGTAACCCGCGCGAAATAGCGTTACCAGGCGGGCGGCCGGTTCGTAGACCGCATAGGCCGCTCGAGCATCGCCGTCGCGCGGCTGCCCCACCGAACCCGCGTTAATGAAATAGATCTGGTCGTTCTCCAATTCGAAGGTTGCGGAATCGGAGTCTTCCGGCGGATACAAACGTTTCACGCCCCGGCGGTGGCACAGAAACCCTCCCTGCAAATGCGTGTGCCCAAAAAAAGAAACGGGAGAATCGAGATAAGGCGCCACCTGTGCCACATCGTGCTCGGTGACCACGTATTCGTCTTCATCCACCGGCGAACCGTGCAGGATCTGAAAGCCGTCAATCCGCTCCGGGCCTTTGGGAAGATGGCGCAGGTAATCGAGATTCTGCGTTTTCATGACCGATGTTGTCCACAGCGCCGACGTTCGCGCCACCGGATTGAACCATTCCAGATCTTCGAGACCCGCGCACGCCTTGTCGTGATTGCCGCGCACAACGGAGACCACATTTTGCTGGACCCATTCGGTGACGGCGTCGGGGTCCGCGCCGTAGCCCACCATGTCGCCGCAGCAGACAATACGTTCGTAGCCGGATTGCGCGTGCGCCAGAACCGCCTGCAGCGCCTCCCAGTTGCCGTGAATATCGCTGAGGATTAAGTAGCGCACAATTGAAGGAGAGAAATTTCCGGCGGCGCGCCAATCCGCACCGGCACGCCGATGGTGCCGAGGCCGCTCGAAACATAGATGGCCGACGCGCCTTCGCGATACAAGCCGCGCACGTAGGGCGTGAAATAGCGCGCCACGTTCATGTTCTGATGGAGCATTTCGAAATTCACCTGCCCGCCGTGCGTGTGCCCGGCGATGGTCAAATGGTAGCCCTGCGACGCGGCCACTGGAAAAACATCCGGATTGTGGGAGAGCAGAACGTTGAACACTCCTGGTTGCACCAGGCGCTCGGCCCCTACCAAGTAGTCGGATTGAAATCTCTGATAGTCGACGCCGGCGAAATTGATGGCGGCGTTGCCGAATCGAAGAACTTTGGATTGGGAGCGAAGGAATCCGATGCCGGCGCGACCGGCTTGCAGCGTAACATAATCTTCCGAGTTGGTATAGACCTCGTGATTTCCGAGACAGCCCAGCACTCCGGCGCCGGCGCGAAGCCGCGCCAGTTGTCTTAGACAGGCATCCAGCGGATCGCCGAAGCGGCTGATCAGGTCGCCGGTCATCAAGGCCACATGCGCTCGTGTTTCGTTGGCCATATCGATGGCCCGCGCGAATTCCTTTTCGCTCAGAAAAGGGCTGAGATGGACGTCCGTCACTTGTACGATTCGCAGGCCATCCAGATCTTTGGGCAGATTCGGAATGGGGATTTTCACTTCTGAAATGCGAAATCTGTTGCGCACCAGAATTCCAAACGCCGTCGCGGCGATGGGAGCGGCGCAAAGCGCAACGCCGGCGGTCTGGAAGAATTTCCGGCGCGGAGAACGGAATTCCGGCGCGCGCCGCCACGCCAACATTCCAAGGTAGAGACCAAACAGGCACGCCGTTTCGACAATAGCGGCGCACTCCAGCCAGGTTGACCACCAGACCGGAAAATGGCGGATGACACGATTGAATTCCAGCAAGTAACCAAGAGACAGCAGAAGGGCGGAACCCCACGCAGCCGCCGCGATGGTCCATCGCCAGGAGTAGCGTTGGAACAGCCAGCGGACAATTTGAAAAAGGAGCCCGAAGCCGAGGATAAGCAGACAAAGCCCCGGGAAAAAATGCACGCGGTAAAGCATCAAGTCACTAGTTCTATTTTATTAGGTGCGGGGAGCGGGATGTCAGAGCGGAGGAATACGGGGAACACGTGGAACACGAGGAACACCCGACCATTCCTCATCACCTCGGTGTTCCTCGTATCCCTCGTATTCCTTGTGTTCCAAGTGTCCTCTGTGTTCCACGTGTTCTCCCCCCACCCCTTCGAAGCTACAATGTAGGCGGAGGCATTTCCGATGATTCTCGAAGCGACTCCGTCCGTCGGTAACGAAATCAATCCATGGCTCTCCGCTGCGGCCCGGTTCGATGAAGCCGTCGCGCGGCTGGAGTTGGATGAGGGCCTGGCCAAAGTCTTACGCACGGCGGCGCTGGAGTTGACCGTCCACATCCCGGTGCAATTGGATGACGGACGCCTTGAGGTCTTCACCGGCTATCGCGTGCAGCACTCCATTGCCAGAGGTCCATCAAAGGGCGGAGTTCGCTTTGCGCCGGACGTGACGCTGGACGAAGTGCGGGCGCTGGCGGCGTGGATGACTTGGAAGTGCGCCGTGGTGAATCTTCCATTCGGCGGCGGGAAAGGCGGCGTGATCTGCGACCCGTCAGTTCTGTCTTCCGGCGAGCTGGAGCGCATCACGCGCCGATATACGGCCGAGATCATGGATATCATCGGTCCGGAGCGCGATGTGCCCGCGCCGGACATGAACACCAATGCCCAGACCATGGCGTGGATGATGGATACCTATTCCATGCACAAGCGCCAAACCATTACCGCGGTGGTGACCGGCAAGCCACTCGATCTGGGCGGATCGCGCGGACGGCCGGAAGCCACTGGCCGCGGCTGCATGATCGTCACCATGCAGGCTCTGCGCAGGTTTGGTCTTGAGCCCCAGAACACGCGCGTCGTCGTGCAAGGATTCGGCAACGTGGGCGGCATGGCGGCGAAATTGATGGCGCGTGCGGGCTT
>DATDHK010000288.1:0-2393 GCA_036521635.1 Bryobacteraceae bacterium
GGCCGATCAATTTGAGGGCTCGCCGGTGGCAGTAACCAGAAGCTGGGAATCGAAGGTCCTGGCAGTTGACCGGGCCTCCGGTGCGGTGGCCGGACGAATCGGATGGCGCGAATTCGCTTGGCTGGCAGGCGCATCGGTCGCCGTGCTGGCCGGGCTGGCGTTGGTTTATTCCGCGAAGACGCATGACTTTGGGGAGCTGTCCGCGCGGCTGAATCGCGGCGAGTTGCTGGATCTGAACCGGGCGGCCAAGCCTTCGGAGTTATTGCCGTTCCTGCAAATTTATCCGGATGTCTCCGAACGCGAATCGATCTCCAAAAACATTTTTCAATACCTCGCGGATCACCAGCCGATTCACAATGTAGGTGCACTGGCGCGGTTGCGCACTGGATCGAAGCTGCCGCTCGCGAGACTGAAGCCTCTCCTATTGGTCCGCACCCCGCGCGAATTTCAAACTCAATTCGCAACTTGGATCGCCGCATATCTGGCAGGGTTCTACATCGTATTTCTAGTCTGGCGATGGAGCGGCTTCCAGGGCGACTTCGCCATTTTGCCCGCGCTGCACCTGCTCACTGGTATCGGATTGATTCTCTCCGTCAGCCTGCGTGATCCGTTGCGCGACACGTTGGAATTCAGTAAATTCGCGTGGGGCGTGGCGTTGGGCTGCATCGTTTTACTCTTGCCGTCCTTGCGCGCCATCAACTACCAGCGCTTTCGGGAATGGTGCTACACACCTTTGTTTGCGGCCTTTCTGCTGTTCGTGTTGTTGCTGCGATTCGGCAGAGGCCCCGCCGGCAACGATGCGAAAGTAAATCTCGGACCATTCCAGCCGGTTGAAGCCATCAAGATCCTGCTGGTCTTTTTCCTGGCGAGTTACTTTGCGCGCAACTGGGAACGTCTGCGCGACCTGCGCGAAAAACGTTTGATGCCGCGCGCCCTGCGATGGATGGATGTGCCGCGACTTTCGCATGTCCTGCCGGTAATGCTGGCGGTGGCGTGCGCGCTGTTCCTATTTTTCCTGATGAAGGACCTTGGCCCGGCGCTAGTAACCGGATTTCTATTTCTTGCGATGTTCTGGGTGGCGCGCGGGCGCGCGGGTCTGGCAATACTCGGCGTCACGCTGTTGGTTGGCGGCGTCACGGTTGGATACAAGATCGGAAAACCATCCACGGTTGTGCAGCGCATCAATATGTGGCTTTCGCCGTGGGACAATGACGTTCACGGCGGCAATCAGTTGGCGCATTCGCTCTGGGCGTTGTCGACCGGCGGCGCCTGGGGATCGGGTCCCGGATGGGGCGATCCGGCAATGATCCCGGCGGGCAATACCGATCTCGTGCTGCCCGCAATTGGCGAAGAATGGGGTTTCGCCGGCGTGGCTGCGGTTTTCCTTTTGCTCGGATTTCTAGTGCAACGCTCGCTGCGAGCGGCGCGCAACGCGCCAACAGAATATGGAATGTTTTTGGCCTTGGGACTCGGAGCGTTGATCGCTCTCGAAATGCTCCTGATTTCAGGCGGCGTACTGGGCGCCATTCCACTCTCCGGAGTCGTGTCGCCGTTCTTAAGCTCTGGCAACACGGCCATGCTTGCGAATTTCTTTATTTTTGGAATACTGCTTGCAATCTCAAATCACACGCGGGAAGCCGTGGTGGATGAGCCGTTCCGACGGCCAGTGCGAGCCCTCGCTTTGACGCTGGGAGCATGCGCGATTACTCTGTTCGGATTCGCCGCCTACTATCAGATACTGCGCGACCGCGAGTTTCTGGCTCGCGACACCAAAGTATTTGAAGAGGATGGCGTGAAGCGCGCGCAGCACAATCCGCGGCTCAATTCGCTGGCGCACGAGATTCGCCGCGGAAACATCTTTGACCGCAACGGTGTCCTGCTGGCCACCAGCGATTGGAACGAGCTCGAACGCCGCCGGGCGGATTTTCAAAATCTCGGTGTGTCCATCGATGCCGCTTGCTCACGTCTGGACAACCGCCATTATCCATTTGGATCGCTGACCGTGCATGTTCTGGGCGATCTGCGCACGGGCGAAAACTTTCACGCCACCAACGCGTCGCTGATCGAGCACGACTCGCGTGTGAAACTGCAAGGCTTCGCCGACTACGCCGAGCTTGCGCCGCTGGTTCGATACCGCCATCACCCGGGCAATAAAGAAATTGCGAAGCTGATGGCGCGCGACCGCAACATTTCGACATCCCTGGATATTCGCCTGCAGATGCGCGCGACAAAGGCGCTGGAAGATCATCTCGCAAAAGCGCACAAAGAGAAAGGCGCGGTGGTGGTGATGGATCCCACGAGCGGCGATGTGCTGGCGATGGTGAGTGAGCCGCGAACGGAACAGATGGATCGTGCCCGCTACGCCCAGTACCCGCCGGGATCCACGTTCAAAT
>DATDHK010000289.1:0-3094 GCA_036521635.1 Bryobacteraceae bacterium
GCCCTTCAATACGGACGGCGATATTTGGAAACAAAAACTCCAGCACAACATTGAGAAGTGGAATCTCACTGGCCTCGCCGGTTACGTGGTTTGCGGATCGACAGGTGAAAGCGTCGCCCTGACCACCGAAGAGAAAATTCAGCTCTGGGAGTGGGTAGCCCAGTGGGCATCGCCGGAGAAGCTGCTGATCGCCGGCGCCGGCGTGGAAAGCGTGCGCGAGACAGTTGCGCTCACCAATCGCGCCGCCGGAATCGGCTACAAAGTGGCGATGGTGCGCACGCCACACTACTACAAGAATCTGATCGACAATTCCGCCGCTCAGATGCTGTACTTCCGCGCCGTGGCCGACCAGGCCAAGATCCCGATCTTCATCTACAACTGGCCGCAAATCACGGGCGTCGACATTCCGGCGGACGCAGTTGTAGAGCTGTCGCATCATCCGAACATCGTCGCGATCAAGGAAAGCTCCGGCAATCTCGAAAAAGTGACGCAGATGATCCGCGAAGTTAAGAAGGGATTCCAGGTGCTGACCGGGGCCGCTCCAACTCTGGCGCAGTCGCTGGCAGCCGGCGCTACGGGCGCAGTGCTGGCCTTCGCCAACGCCGCCCCTTACGCGACCATCTCAATTTGGGAGGCGCATCGCACGCGCGAACCCGAAGCCGCGCTCGATTGGCAAAACCGCATCGCCCACGCCGCGTACCTGGTGACTGCTAAGTACGGTGTCCCCGGCTTGAAGTACGCCATGGATTTGGCCGGCTACTACGGCGGCCCACCCCGCCTGCCCCTGACTGTCCCTACGCCGGAAGCCAAGCAAGAAATCGAGACAGCCTTCGCCGACCTACGAGGCTGATCCGCATCGCTATTTGCGGCGTTTCTCAAGTGCTTCCACATCAGCGAGATCCTTGATCCGCCCGGCGGCACGCTTATTTGCGAGCAACACTTCGCGTCCGATGAAGTACACCGGAACGTCTCCATAGTTCCCTCGCTCCCTTGATGCCCACGCTCTGTCCCAGTTGACTCCACTAATATTTGTCATCACGTGGACCTGGCCGGGCGGTCGTCCAAGCTGAAGGATTCTGTGCTGCTCCAATAACTCACCGACGATAACCTCGTTTGCAGGAAAACCGAATTCGCAGAGCGCACTCAACACACATTCGATCTGGCAGGAGTCCGGAGAAATCAGAATATCAAGGTCGCCAGTGAAGCGAGGCGCGCCGTGAAAAGCAACCGCATAGCCGCCAACGATCGGGAAATCAACGCTCTTCGCGTTCAACAACGAGCAGAGTTCGGCAAAGTCCCTCTGGAAGTCCATTGGGCGTTCCTCGCAGAGAAATCATATATTCCCGTCGAAGCCGCTCGACCTCGGCAATGCGCTCGGCGGGAGGACGGCTTAGCCAATAGGCTAACGACGGCTTCTCGTTCTGTTCTTCCTCGAAAGTAGTCAAACTGATTACGCGGTCCATCTTCTGACAATGTATCACGCAACTCGCGCTACGGCCTCAGGCGATCCACCACTGCGCTCGTCACTTCGGCGGTGTGGCTCGTCCCTCCCAAGTCCGGTGTTCTGAATTTCCCCTCAGCCAGCACACCCGCCACGGCCCGTTCAACGGACCGCCCCGCCTCCTCCAATCCCAGATGATCCAGCATCATTCCCAACGACAAAATCGAGGCCAGCGGATTCACCACGCCGCGTCCCGCTATATCCGGCGCCGACCCGTGCACCGGCTCGAACATCGAAGGAAAACGCCGCGTCGGATCGAGATTGGCGCTCGGCGCAAGGCCAATGCTGCCGGTAAGAATCGCGGAAACGTCGCTCAGAATATCGCCGAAAAGATTCGAAGCCACCACCACGTCGAAACTCTCCGGGCGCCGGATAAAATTCATCGCGGCGGCATCCACCAGCAGCGACTCGGTTTCAATATCCGAATATTCCGAAGCGACAGACTGAAATGTCCGGTCCCACAACACCATGCCGAAGCCCTGCGCGTTGGACTTGGTGATGGAAGTAACGCGGCGTTGCTTATCGCGCTTGCGCGCCAGCTCAAAAGCGAAGCGTACCACTCGATCGATTCCGCGCCGCGTGAAAACGGCTGTCTGAACGGCCACTTCCTCCGGCTGATGATGATAGACGAATCCGCCGACCTGCGCATATTCGCCTTCTGTATTTTCACGGACCACCACCATGTCGATCGCGCCCGGCCGCGCCAGCGGCGAAGCGACGCCCTCATACAGGATCGCGGGCCGCACATTGGCGAATTGATCGAAGCTGCGGCGAATTGGCAGCAGCAATCCGTTGAGCGTGATGTGGTCCGGGATTTTCGGATCGCCGACGGCGCCGAGCAAGATCGCATCCATGGGACGCAACAGCTCCAGCGCATCGGCCGGCATCATGCGTCCATGCCGAAAATAGTATTCAGCGCCCCAATCGAATGGATGCAGATCGAAGCTGGCATCGCAGCGCGGGCCGATGGCTTCCAGTACCCGCAGCGCCGCGGGAACCACTTCCTGGCCCACGCCGTCGCCCGCAATTACAGCGATGGAGAATCGTTGCATACTTTATTTTAGTGATCCTGAGTGCCATCAACACGAGGAACACGGCGCCAGTTTCTTCATCGCCACGGTGTTCCTCGTGTTCCTCGTATTCCTTGGTGTTCTCGTATTTGTTACCTGAGATAATAGAAGCGTGCGGATCATCCTCTCAATCCTGCTTTCCATAAGCCTCTGCGCCATCGCGCAAACCGCTTCGGAGGACAAGCAGGCCGCTCCGCTGGTGCAAGGTCCGCTCGACTACGTCTGTCCGATGGACAAGGACGTGCGCGCCGACAAGCCGGGATTTTGCCCGCGCTGCCACATGAAGCTGGTCCTGGGCATTCCGGACGACAGCGAATTTCCGCTGGACATCAAGTTTTCTCCGCGCGTCTTTCGCGCCGGCGAAAAAGTTCAACTCACTTTCCGCATTGCCGATCCCAAGACCGGCAAGACCGTCGACCATTTCGAGATTGTTCACGACAAGTTCTTCCACATGTTTCTGGTCAGCCAGGACCTCCAGTATTTCCTGCACGACCACCCGGTCCCGCAGCCGGATGGCAAGTTC
>DATDHK010000290.1:0-27411 GCA_036521635.1 Bryobacteraceae bacterium
CGGAGACCAGGTCCGCATCGAGCGTTCACTGGATGCGCTTGAGAGCAACCCGTTCAGCGGCGATATCAAACGCCTGAAGCCATCCGGGTGGCGCAGGCGTGTCGGCAACCATCGAATCTTCTACGATCTCGACGTCGGAGCGGCATCTTATTGTTGTGACGGCCATCCAACGGCGGACGTCCACAACGTACTGATTTAAGCTTTCCGCTGCAAATAAAAATGCACCGCCGGCGTCACGATCAGCGATAGCACCATTGACGCCAGAATTCCGCCGATCACCGCGATTGCCAGGGGCTGGAGCATCTGCGATCCCGCGCCCAAGGCCAGGGCCAACGGAATCATGCCCGCCATGGTTGCCAGCGCGGTCATCAGAATCGGGCGAAGGCGGCGTTCTCCCGCTTTAATCATCGCGTCTTCCGGACTCGCGCCTTCCGCGCGGAACTTTGCATCCGCGTCCAGCAGCAGAATTCCGTTCTTGGCCACGATGCCGATCACCATGATCACGCCCATGAAAGACGAAATGTTAAAGGTCGTTTTGGTCACCAGCAGCGCGAAAAAAACACCGGACGTCGAGAGCAGCGCCGACGCCAGGATCGCCAGCGGCGCGCCAAATTCACCAAACTCGAACAGCAGCACGATAAACACCAGCACGATCGCCAGGATCAAAACCACGACCAGATCGTGGAACGATTTCTGCTGTTCCGCATATCCGCCGCCGTAGACGATTCGAATTGCCGGCGGCAGGTGCAGCTTCGCCACCTCGCTTTGCACCGCGGCCATCCCGCTGCCAAGGTTGAGCCCTTCCAAGCGTCCCGTCACAGCCACCGACCGCTGCAGATTCTCACGTCGAATCTCGTTTTGACCCGGCAGTTCCTCCAGCGTTGCCAGCGACCCCAATGTGGCCCGCGTGCCGGTCTGACTGGTGAGCAGCGTGTTGCGAATCGAATCCATCGATTCGCGCGTGAAGCCGGGAAAACGGACCCGGAGCGTATACGCGCGCCCGTTTACCACCACCGGGTTTGGCGCCGGTTCGCCCTGCAAGATGGCGCTGACATCCAGCTCGACTTCTTCGGGAGTGAATCCCCCACGAGCCGCAACCGTCGGATTTACGTGAAACACAACCGCCGGTCCGCTGATGGTGTTGTCGATGCCGTTTTTGGTATCCACGACGCCTTTGATTTTCTTGATGCTGTCGGCGACTTGCGGCGCCCATTTCTTTAGCAAATCCGGGTTCTCGGAAAACATCTTGATGACGATGGGCTCGGGAGCGCTGGTCAGATCGCCGATCATGTCCTGCAGGAGCTGGATGAAATCAACTTCCAGCATCGGCTCCCGCTTGGTGACTTTTTCACGCACGTCGGCGATGATCTCCTCGATCGACCGGCTGCGCTTAGTCTTCAGCCGGACTGTAAAGTCGCCCTGGTTCGCTTCCGTAACAGTGGCGAGTCCCAGTTGCAATCCCGTGCGCCGCGAAGTGTTCTCCACCTCCGGAATCCCGTGCAGGATCTGCTCCACCTCGGTGGTCACCCGATTGGTTTCCGCGAGTGACGATCCAGCCGGCATGATGTAGTCGAGGATGAATCCGCCTTCGTCCATCGCGGGTAGAAGATCGGAACCCAGCGCCGTGTAGCAGAAGTAAGACGCAACCACCAGCACCAGGCAAAACAGCGCCATCACCAAACGCTGCTCCAACGCAAAGCGCAGCACTCGTTCATAGACGTTCAGAACGCGGCCCAGGAATCCCCTGCGCTCGTTTTCGTCGGGCGCCGGTTCGCCCTCCTTCCGTTCGCGCCGTTTTCGCAGGAAGTAATGACTGAGCGTTGGCGTCCAGGTCAATGCCAGCGCCAGCGACGTCACCAGCGCCATGCCGACCGTGAGAGCCAGCGCCCGGAAGAACATCCCATTCACGCCGGTCACCGAGATCAAGGGAAGAAAAACCACGATCGGAGTGATCGTGGACCCCACCAAGGGCACACGAATTTCCTTCATCGCGCTGCGGATCGCTTCACCGCGGCTCTGTCCCGAATCGCGGTGCATCACGATGTTTTCCACCACCACGATCGCGTCGTCGATCACCAAACCTACGGCCGCGGCCAGTCCGCCGAGCGTCATCAGATTGAAGCTCTCGCCAAAAAGGCGCAGTCCGATAAAGGTGACGGCCACTGTAGCGGGAATCACCAATCCGGCGACAATCGAGCTGCCCCAATCGCGCAGGAATAAGACCAGGATTATGGCGGCCAGAACCAAGCCGATCAAAATGGCGTCGCGCACGCTGCTGATCGCGGCCTTCACCAAATCGGATTGATCGTAGAACGGCTGTAGCGTCACGCCCTTGGGAAGTGTTTTGCCAAGGGCGTCGATTTCAGCGTGCACCGCCTCCGCCACCTGCACCGTATTGCTGTCCGGTTGACGATTGATGTTTATCAATACGGACGGCTTTCCGTTGGACGTCACGACGGTGTACACCGGCTTGACCGAAGTGTGCACGGAGGCGATGTCGCCGATGCGGACCGGAATGCCCGCCTGCGTGCTTTTCACCACGATGTCGGCGATTTCGTCCAGCGTCGTCGCCTGGCCGCTCACCAGGCTCAGCACCAATTGATGATTGGCTTCCATGAGTCCCGGAGAATCGATCAGGTTGCTTCGCTTCACGGCATCCACAATCAGCGGCACCGTTATCTGCGTCTGTAAAAGCTTTGCCGGATCGGGCGTAATCTCGAACTCAGGTTCCTGGCCGCCCTGCACGATCACCGTTGAGACGCCGCTCAAGCGGTTCAGCCGCGGCTTCATTTCGTAGGTCGCAAGTTCCCACAGTGCGGTTTGCGGCACGGTATCCGAGGACAAGCTGTAGCCCAGGATTGGAAACGCCGCGAAGGTGAGCCGGTTAGACGTGACCTTCGCGGTCGGGGGCAGCGACGATTGCACGCGCGCCAGCGCTGCGTTCACCAATTCCAGCGTCTGGAACATGTCCATTTTCCAGGAAAAATAAAGATCCACTTCCACCGATCCGCGGCTGGTGATGGATTGGATTCGATCCAGCCCCGGCACCGCGTTGAGCGTATCTTCGATGGGCCGGGTTACGGTAACCAGCATCTGGTCGATAGGCGCGACGCCATTGTCGACGCCTACCACGATGCGTGGAAAGTTCGTTTCCGGAAATACCGAAATCGGAACGCTGAACGCCAGATAAACTCCAGCGCCGATCAGCGTGAGGATGATAAAGATGATGGACTTGCCGTGGCGTGCGCTCCAGTGTTCGGTTTCCATGGCGGGCGCCGCTTCAACTCTCGGGTGCTCGATCATTTCTTTTCCGGTTTGTCCGCTGCATCGGGCTTCTCGGGCTTTTCGACTTCGCCTGCCGCCACGACTTTCACCTTAGCCTTGTCTTCGAGTCCGACTCCGCCCACAACGATCACTTTCTCACCGGCATCGAGTCCCTTCAAGATCTGGACTTTTTCAGGCTCGCGCACGCCGACCTCGATCTTCTTCTCGTGCGCGGCCGAATCTGCTCCAACCACCAAGGCCTGAACGCCGCCCTCGGCGGACGGCAGCAGCGCCGCCGGCGGAATAACAATTGCGTCTTTAATTGTTTCGGCGATAATTTCGACGCGCACGGTTGCGCCCGGCTTGAAGCGCTCACCCGGATTGGCAGCCTCAACCCAAACTTCCACCGTGGTGCTGTTTGGATCTACTGCGGGGCTTACGACCGTGATTTTTCCGGCGCCTTGAATATCGGCGTCAGTCTGCGAAATCGTCGCCGCAAGACCGGCCTTGAGCGCCACCGCTTGCGCCACCGGAATGTTGGCGCGCGCAATGACGCGTGAAATATTCATGACGGTAATTACCGGCGTCCCGGCGCTGGCCATTTCGCCGGCGAAGAGCGGGCGGTCGGCGATGGTGCCCGCGATCGGGCTGCGTATTTCCGAATAAGAAAGCTGAGCTTCAGCCCCTTCGAACTTTGCCTTGGCGGATTCCACCTGCGCTTCCGCGGTCTTCACCTGCTCCACCCGGCTGACGCTCTGTTGCGCTTGAAGATGCTTCAGCGCGATCTCGTACGTGCTGCGCGCCTGCACGTAAGCGACATTGGCTTCGTCCACCAATCTGCGCGCCAGCGCGCCCTGATCGAAAAGCAGCTTGCGGCTCTCGTAGACTTTTTGGGCCGCGTCCATGGCCTGCTTGGCGGCTTCCGCATCCTGCTGTGCTTTGTTGGACTCTTCGGGAACAGTTGCCGCGGTAGTGGTTCGCAATGCCGATTGCGCCTGCTGATAGACGCCCTTGTTGTCGCCCACCGCCGCCGCGAGGTCGCGATTTTCGAGCATCGCCAGAAGCTGGCCCTTGGCGACGTGGTCGCCACGCTTCACGTAGAAAGTCTTCACGGGCGCGCTGATTTTCGGCATCACGCTGGCTTGGTCCACGGGGAACAGAATGGCTTGCGCGGTGACGATGCGCTGGATCGAGTCTCGCTTTGCTTCGGCTACTTGCACTGGGACGACTGGTTCGGTCTCGGCTTCCTTGGGCTTGGAGGAACACCCGGTAATTGCGATTACGAACCACACCGTAGCACAGGCATTCTTGCCTGTGTTGGTTTTAGATGCTCTCAAGGACTGTTTCCGCATGGATCAGAGGCTCCCCGTTAATGTCTGAACATTCGCAACAGCGACTCTGTAGCGTGAAAGCCCGTCGTCATAAGCATTGCGCGCCTGCGAAAGCGTCGTCTGCGCATCCACCACTTCCAGCGCCGTGGCCTCACCGGCCTGATAGCGCAGCAGCGTCAGCCGCAAACTCTCCGCCGACAACTCCACCGACTTCTTCAGCGATTCAAGCTGCGCCTGCGCCAATTGCGCCTCCAGATAAAACGAATGCAGATTCGCCAGCAACTGCCGCTGAGCGACGTTGAGATCCAATTGCGCCTGCTTCGCTTTCAACTCCGCCTGCCGGACCTTGCTCTGCGTCGCGCCCCAATTCCACAGCGGAATAGTCAAGGTAGCTTGCGCCACCGAGCCGATGTTGTTCAGATGTTCGCGATTGTAATGCGCAACCTGATTGGCGTCGATTCCAAAAAAATAGTCGAACGACAGAAGCGGAAGATAAGCGGCGCGCGCCAGCGAAATTCCCGTCGTTTCCTGAAACACCCCGGCCTGCGCCGCCCGTAATTCGGGGCTTTTCGACATCGCCAGATCCTGCACTTCACTGAACGGCGTCAGCGGCGGCGCCTGTTCCAGGTCGTCCACTACCGTGTAATCCATCCGAAAATCCGGAAAAATCACGACGGCCAGCGTAACGCGCGCCTTGTCGATTGCTTGCTGGGCGTCCGCAAGGTCGCGCTCGCGCTGCTGCACTTGCAACTGCGCTTTCACCACATCCGCATGGGCCGCTTCGCCGCCCTGTTCCTGCTTTTGCGTAATGTCCAGAAATTTTCGTGCGTCATCCAGACTCTTCTGCGCGTTGGCCACCTTCCGCTGCGCAATCACGGCCGCGTAGTAATCCTGAACCAGAGTTGCGACAATGCCTCGCGCCGCCAGGTCCGCCTTGGCTTTCGCTACCGCCTCGGCGGCCAGCGCGTGCCGGTACTCGGCCCACTTGGTAAGAGAGAAATCCTGATGCGCCTGCCCTTGGCTGGCGTACACATGCGGGCCGTCATTCGCGATGAAAACACCGGAGGGCGAGCCATTCGGCTGCGTGTAGATAAACTGATTGAACAACTGAGTCTGGGGCAGCATCGCGGCTTTGGCCTGGATGCGGTCCTCGCGCGCCAGCAGAGCGGTTATGTTGGCCGTCTGAATTTCCGTCCCATACTTGCGGGCGCGCTCCAGGGCCTGCTGGAAGTTGATCGTCAGCGGTTGCGCAAACAGGCCTAGCGCCGGCAATAAAGTGACGCCAACAAAGAGCTTATGCCCCATTTCGCCCAGCATACTCCTCCAAACCTGAAAATCGGATGAAACAGACCACCGCGCGGGTGTCCCAGTTCCTAGACCCCGGAAATACGCTAACAGTTACAAGCTTTCCGGAATTCACCGACCACCCACCACCAACCACCGCGCCGAGCACGGCGCTCCCACCACCCTTTTTTCAGATTCGAACGATAGCATAGAATTACACGATCCATGCAAGTCCTGGTTGTAGAAGACGAGCGGCGAATGGCGGAACTGCTGCGGCAGGGTCTGGAAGAGGAGGGCCACTCCGTGGTTGTGGCGGGCAACGGAAAGGACGGCTTGGCGATGGCCGAATCGCATCCCTTCGACGCCATCGTCCTGGATGTGATGCTGCCCGAAATGGACGGCTTTTCCGTCGCCCGCAAGCTCCGCGCGGCGCGCAACCAGACCCCCATTCTGATGCTGACCGCGCGCGACGCAACTCACGATGTTATCGAAGGACTCAACATCGGCGCCGACGATTACCTGGTGAAGCCGTTTTCTTTCGACGTGCTGCTGGCCAGGCTGCGAGCAGTCTCGCGGCGTGGGGCAATTCCTCAGCCGGTGCCGCTGCAAGTGCGCGATTTGACGCTGAATCCCGCCAGCCGCGAAGTCATGCGGCACGGCCGGCGGATTGCCCTGACCCGTACCGAGTACAGCTTGCTGGAATTGCTCATGCGCCGCTCAGGACGCGTTGTTCCACGTGAAAACCTGATCGAAGCGGTCTGGGGATTCGATTCCGACGTCCGCAGCAACACACTGGACGCGTTTATTCGTTTGCTGCGCGACAAGGTGGATAGCGCCGATGAAGCCAAGCTGATTCACACCGTGCGCGGCGTCGGCTATTGCCTGCGCGGAGACGAGTCGTGAAGCATTGGTCCATTCGCGCCCGCCTCACGGCCTGGTATTCAATTGTGCTGTTTATTGGCTTGGCGCTCTTCGGAACGGGCATCTGGCTGGTTGTGGAGCACAGCCTCAAGGCTTCCCTCGATGACACTTTGAGTCAGCAGGCGAAGGGCGTCATTACGGTCCTTCAATCTGTTCCGAACGAGCCGGATGACCTGCGCGAAGAGTTGAACGAGTACGCGAAGGCGACACCGGGCGGCAATCTGATTGACGTGCGAGATGCAAGGGGCAGGCAAATTCTTTCAAGCAAAGCCATGCCGCCCGCGGAGCCGCGGCGCTTCCGGACATTCACGGCGGTAACACAAGTAAAGGGCGAGCAGTATCGCGTGCAAGTCGCCACGCCGCTGGACGGCACCGAAGCAACTCTTCGCCGGCTTCGCACATTGTTTCTTTGGACGGGTCCGGCGGTTCTGCTGCTGGCGTCGCTGGGCGGATACTGGATCAGCCGGCGCGCACTGGCGCCAGTGGATGAGATAACGCTCGCGGCCAGATCCATCGGAATTCAGAATCTATCGCAACGGCTGAGCGTGCCCGCGACCGGCGACGAATTGCAGCGGCTATCGGAAACCTGGAACGACATGCTGGCCCGGCTGGAATCGGCGGTCAAGCGTCTCTCGCAATTCACCGCGGATGCGTCGCACGAGCTGCGCACGCCGGTAGCGTTAATCCGGACAACTGCCGAGTTGACGTTGCGGCGCGAACGATCCCCCGATACGTATCGCGAGGCGCTGCGGCAGGTGGTGCTGGAATCCGAGAGAACGTCGCGGTTGGTGGAGGACCTGTTGCTGCTGGCGCGGGCGGATGCGGGACTTCCAGCCTTGTCGCTCGAACGTTTGGAATTGGCGCCGTTGGTGCGTGACGTCTGCCGGCAAGGCCAAGTACTGGCGGAAGAGCGCCAGTTGCAGATTTCCACCGATGCGCCGGAAGATCCGGTTTATGTCGAAGCGAACGACCCGGCGTTGCGCCGTCTGCTGCTGCTTTTGCTCGACAATGCGGTGAAATACACGCCTGCGGGCGGACGCATTACGGTATCGGTAGGTTCCGACGCAGCGGGCGCGACCGTTGCGGTGCGCGACACAGGAATCGGAATTGCGGATACGGCGCTGCCTCACGTGTTCGAGCGTTTCTATCGCGCCGACGAGTCGAGGAATCGTGATGCGGGGGGCACCGGCCTGGGGCTGGCAATCGCGAAATGGATCGCCGAGCGCCATCGCGCCAGCCTGGAAGCGGAGAGCGTGGTCGGCGAGGGGTCGACGTTCAGGGTGCGTTTTCCGGTTCCGTAAATGAGCGACAATAAAAGAGGCATGGATAACACGATTCAGACTCCGCTCAACATCGAGAATGTTAATTTCGACGATGAAGCTGAAGTCGATGCCTTCGACGAGGCTCTGTTTGCGATCGGTCACGCCAAGATGATGGACGACTTTCGCCGGCTGCGGGAGATGGGCATTGTCGACGCAGACGGCAATCAGCTGAAAACCATCGTACCCGCCGACATGCTTGACCCGGACGCCGATTTCGGCGGGTGATTCAAGTTTCGTGCCGGCTCCCCGGATGATCATCGTTGCCGGACCACCCGGCGGCGGCAAGAGTACCCACTTAGCGGTCAAGAATTGGGGTGTCGACTGGTTCAACAGTGACGACCGCGCCGCCCAACTCAACGCTGGTTCCTACCAGAATATTCCTACACAGGTTCGTGCCGCCTCTGGACAACAACTCCAGCAATTCATCGAGAGTCACATTGAGTCGCGCCGATCCTTGGTCTTTGAAAACGCTTTGCGAACCGATACCTGCTTTCAGCAGATTCGCCGGGCGAAAGAAAGGGGCTTCCACGTTCGCTTCAACTATCTTGCAGCCGGGCCCGTTGAAGAACACATCCGCAGGGTGATAAACCGCGCCGCGCTGGGGGGACATTCGGCTTCCGCGCGGAGGCTCCGTGAAATCTATCAGCTCAGCATGAAACACCTGCTGACGGCCTTCGAGGAGAACCAGAACCAGCACATCGACCTACTTCGGATCTATGACAATGCAGAGATTTTTGGCCGGCCCCGCGTGGTGCTCAGCCGCTTCCGTGGCGCCCGCAGAATAATGGCTTCGGAAATTCCGGCTTGGCTTGAAACGGCTCTCGCAGGGTCAACTTTTAGCATTCCAAATCTACGCGCCGCGATGCGTAGCAAGCCGGCAGAATAGATCACTGCGCGATTCCCCGCCGGCGCCAATCGTTCATCAAGTCCGCCAACTGCTGCGGCGTCCGTCCATAATCATCCGGCAAGAACTTCCTGCCGCGCGATCCATGGCGCTCGAAGACCACGCGCTTGCCGTTGCCCACCTGCCCGACCCGAAACTCGCTTACCGATTCCCATGCAGCCGACCAGCGCCGGAAAAGCGTGCAGCAGACGAACCCCTTCGGCGTCAATTTCAGGTAGGACGCCGCCGGCCAGAACTGGGCCAGCGCCACCACCAATCCCAGTCCAAAAAACGAAGCCACGAACCAGGCGGCAAGACCTTCACCCTCCACAATCATCCACACGCCGATCACGGTAAACCCCAGGCTGATCAAAAGAAGCTTCCAAACATTCCTCCTGGATGGGCGAAGAATCAGGTTACTCACTTTCTGCCGAGCATAGCGCACTCAAGTTCGACCGCGAAACCGCCGAATAGACTTACAGGTGCATTTGCGTACTTGGGTTTTGCCCGTTCTTTGGATGGTTGCCCTGGTCCCGTCCGCCGGAGCCATCGGTGTCCGGCAAAGCGTTGTAACTGCTTCTGTTAGTGAGCAATCCTGCACCGTTCCCAAGGCAGCCGCCTTGTTTCAGCCAACGCAGCGGCAGGCCTTTCTATGGTTCATGGCAAGGCAAGTCAGGGCGGGCGACCATCTGCGCGTCGAATGGATTGATCCCAGAGGCGCCGTTTCCACCGCGGCGGAATACGGCGAGCTCCCTACTACGCCGGAATTGTGTTTCACCACGCAGCTTCCCATAGCCGGTTTCGCACCCGCGTCGCAGCCCGGCCGGTGGACGGTGCGCGTCACGTCCGACGGCAAACCGTTGTTTTCACACGAGTTTCAGATCGCCGGCGACACTGATGCAAGCGGCCCGGTAGTGACCAGCGTTACCTGGTCCGGCGTGAAGGCGCAGGCCATCGACTTTACGGTGGAGGGCAAGGGCTTCCAGCCCAATCCGCTGGTTTTCATCGCTCAGTACACGCGCTCCGGCGGATGGACATACCTCGCCAGCCTGCAACCGCGCACCGCGACGCCGAATCAACTGGTGGTGCACTATCCGGGACTACCGGCCAACGAATACCTGGTGATCGTCCAGAATCAGGATCAGCGCATGAGCCGGCCGATGCCATTTGTGATCGCCACGAATGGCTACAAGTTACCGATGGCGGCCGGTGAACCGTGGGTGCTGACACAAGGACCCTACGGCGCCTTTTCTCATTGGGGCAACGCACTGCATGCGTACGACATCGCGCCAAGAGCCAGCCGTTGCGTGGTGGCGATGAAGGGCGGAATTGCGTATACGCACGATCTGGGAATGAAGCAGGACCATCATCGGCGCACGTTCGGGAACTACATTACGATCGATCACGGCGATGGCGAGTACAGCCACTATGCGCACCTGGCGTCGGGCGCGTTCATCGTGGAAAACGGGCAGCGGGTGGAACAGGGACAAGCATTGGCGATCGCCGGCAACAGCGGTTACACGCTCGGCGAGGGCGGCGGTCACCACGTGCACGTCAGCGTAACGCGAGCCGCGCCAATCTCGTCATCCAGCATTCCTTTCCGCTTCGAGGATCTGCCCGATGCGGCGCGCGGCGGCATGAATCGCACCATCGTCTCGAGCAACGCATCGCCCTATTGCGATTGCCGCGAGCGTCAGGTGGGCGCGATTGCGCGGGCCGCGCCGGGCAAGCAGTTTTCCGGACAGCTTTCCGTCGCCCAATGGTGGAGCGATTTGGTGACGGTGTCGAAAGGCTCGAAATCGTTTGACGTCATGGTTTCGTGGAGCGGTTCGAATAGCGACCTGGATCTGCACCTGGTGAGTCCCAGCGGCCGGCACTACGGATGGTACGGCGACACAACCGGGTTCTCCGGCGCGCGAACCAACCCGCAGGAATTCCGCGTGCCCCGGCCTGAGCCCGGTACGTGGCGCGTTTCGGTGCAGGCTGTGCGGGGCGGTCCCGGGCCGATAGAATTTGGCGTGGCTACTTCGGGGCAGAAGGCCGCGGCGCGCGGCGCTACACAGGCTTTCCTGCCGGGCGCTGTGAGAACCGCTCCCTGATGTGCCCCAGGCATTCTTATGTGGGGCAGGATGGCATCCTGCGGCCGATTGGTAATCGGCCAATTCGGTAAAGCATCATGATTACCGGGCCGATTACCAATCGGCCGCAGATTACCAATCTGCCCCACATGTGTTGCTTTGCGATCGCGGTTCGGAGACGGCGCTTCAGCTAATCTTCAGATCCCGGCATTACAATTTTCGGTGGTTCGCTAAACTAATAGTGGACCGGGAGGCTACCATGCATCGCACTATTTTCGCGCTCCTTGTCGCGTCCGTGGCTTTTGCCCAGAGCGGCTATCATCTAATCAAGAAAATCACGATTGGCGGCGAGGGTAGCTGGGACTATCTGATCGCCGACGGCGGACGGGTGTACGTGTCGCACACTAACGAAGTGGCTATAGTGGACGCCAAGACCGGTGAACTCGCCGGCAAGATCACCGATTTGCACGGCGTCCACGGTATCGCCATCGCTGCTGAATTCGGACGCGGATTCATCAGCAATGGACGATCCAACACCGTCACCATCTTTGACCTGAAGACTCTCGCCAAAATCGGCGCAGAAGTTCCGACAGGAAAGAATCCGGACGCCATCATCTACGATCCCGGCTCGAAGCGAATCTTCGCGTTCAATGGATCGAGCGCCGACGCCACCGCCATCGACGCCAAAGACGGCTCCGTGGCCGGCACGATCCCGGTGGACGGCAAGCCCGAATTCGCCGCGGGCGATGGCAAGGGGCATGTCTACGTGAACATCGAAGACAAGAGCGCGGTCTACGACATCGATTCGAAGAAACTGACCGTGTTGCACAAGTGGCCGCTCAAGCCGTGCGAGGAACCATCGGGCCTGGCGATGGACCTCAAGACTCGCCGGATATTTTCCGGGTGCAGCAACCAGATGGTCGCAGTGATGGATGCAGATACCGGTAAGGTGGTGACCACGCTTCACATCGGAAAAGGAGTGGACGCCACGGCATTCGATCCGGGCACTGGTTATGTCTTCAATTCCTGCGGCCAGGATGCCGTGCTGAGCATAATCCACGAGGATTCGCCGGACAAATACAGTGTGGTGGAGAACGTGAAGACGCAAGCCGGCGCCCGCACCATGGCGCTAGACGCCAACACGCACAATGTTTATCTGGCCGTCGCCGAATACGAAGCCGCTGCACCCGCGCCGCCAGCCGCGGACGGAAAAGCGGCGCCGCGGCCACGAAGGATAATGGTGAAGGCAAGCTTCGGCCTGTTGGAGTTCGGAAAATAGATGACGGGGCTGCTGGCCGATCCGGATTGCAAGCAGCATCGGACCGGCTCGCGCCATCCGGAGCGGCCGGAAAGATTCGACGCGGCAGTCGCCGCATTGCAGGGAATGGATCTCATTCCGATTGCACCGCGCGCGGCAACCGTGGATGAGGTCGCGCTGTGCCACAGCCGCGAATACATTCAACTGGCGGAGCGCGAGATCGCTGCCGGGCTGCATGAATTGAGCACCGGCGACACCATCATTTCGCCGCAATCCTGGGACGCCGCGTTGCACGCGACCGGCGGCGTGCTGACCGCCGTGGATTCGGTGCTGACGGGCGCGGCGCAAAACGCATTCTGCATCGTGCGCCCGCCCGGACATCACGCCACGCCAATTCGTGGAATGGGTTTCTGCCTTTTCAACTCCATCGCCATTGCGGCCCGATACGCTCAGCGAAAATACGGCGTGGACCGCGTGCTGATCGCCGATTGGGACGTGCATCACGGCAACGGCACTCAAGACATTTTTTACTCCGACGGCACGGTGTTGTTCTTCAGTACGCACCAGCATCCGTGGTACCCGGGAACGGGCGCCCCGGATGAAACCGGCGAGGGACCGGGCGCGGGCATGACCATGAATTTTCCATTTCCAGCGGGTTCCGGCCGCGCGGAAATTCTGGCCGCTTTCCAGGAAAAACTCATGCCCGCCGCCGAAAAAGTGAAACCGGAGCTGGTGTTGATCTCCGCCGGATTCGACTCGCGCGAGGGCGATCCTCTGGGCAATTTCCTGCTGACCGATGCCGACTTCGCCGACCTGACGCAAGTCATGCGCGAAATCGCGGACAAGTACGCGGGCGGGCGTTTGGTGTCGGTCCTGGAGGGCGGCTACAGTTTGCCAGGCTTGGCGGCGGGTGTGCGGGCGCACGTCGAAGCGCTAATTTGAGCAGCCGGCTTTTCTAATCCCCTTCACTTACGATGGCGGTACTCCGCAAGATGGCGAAATGCACACCACGGCTCCCGGCTGCATTTTCCGGCTGCGTTTCTGGCGCGGTTTCCGGATTTGGAGCCGAACGGAAAAGCAGAACGGGCTGAGCGGGCTGGCGAACGGGTTGCGGACGGTGGCTTCGTTATTGCCGATGTGCGATCCGCGCGACCTTGTGGGGCAGGTTGGTAACCTGCGGCGGATTGGCAATCACCTGGTTTGAATCCGGAATTATTTACGGGCCGATTGCCAATCGGCCGCAGGTTATCAACCTGCCCCACATGGGGAATTAGCGGACAAACTCGTAGCGTTCCAACGTCGCCGCGATGCCCGTTTCTTTGACCAATCGCACTACCTTGCCCATGCAGCGCAAGCGCACCTGAATCCCAGGCGCAGGCGAAGTCGGCAGGGTAATAACATACTCGACCGGCTCGCCGATTCGGAGACTGACATCCGATTCGAAGAGGACTCCGGAAGAACTGACGTTCTTGGTTTCGCCGGACCGCGAGGCTGCAACAGAGCCGCTGCGGATCAATTCAAACGGCAATTTGAGATCGAATCTTTGTGCTTTTCGTTGTTCCATGCAGGACGCTACGTATTAGACTCTACTCCGGGGTGGGCCTAAGGTCAATAGGGGGATCGACAAGTAGTACGGGCTAAAGTCCCAGTACGCTCATTGGCGGCGGTAAGATTACTGTTATGAATCGCCGACAATTTGTGCTCACATCCGCCACTGCCGCGGCCGCGCTTGCGGCTCCAGCCAGCAGCACTGCCACTGTGCTCTATCAGGATCGCGCCACCAAGTTGGACAAGTCGCGCGTCGAGGGCGCCGATCTCTGGGTGCGCTCCGCCGACCTTCCGCGCGTCAACGAATTCGAAGTGAAGCCGCAGGGCGCCTGCCGCGCCGACATCTGCATTCCGCTGTCCAAAGATCTGAAGAAAGCCGAGTGGTTTAACCTGACCGGCTTCGCGCGAAAAGTAGGGCAAGCGGTCGTGGCCGATTCCAGCGTCTGGAGTTTCGGCGAAGTGCCGCTGTTGCGGGGCACGTATTTCAATTCCCGCATCGCGCCCGACTTCGCGGTGCCGGACCGCAAGGGCCACATTGTCCATCTATCCGATTTTCGCGGCAAGAAAGTGCTGGTGGTCACCTGGGCCTCCTGGTGAGGATGCCGGCTGGATCTGCCAGGCTGGCAGAAACTCTACACCGAACTGAAGGACCAGAATTTCGAAATCATCGCAGCGGCGCAGGATACGGGCGGAGAACAGGCGGCGGGCAAATGGTATGACAGCGCCCATGCCACTTACACAACGCTAGTCGACGTCCAGCACGCCGTCAGTTCCGCGTACCAGTTCATCAATGTGCCGATGGGCATCTGGGTGGACGAGAAGGGCCGCGTGGTCCGTCCCGCCGAGCCGGCCTGGACCGCCAACCAGACCTTGAAAATCGGCGACAAGAGCATCGTCATCGAGGGCGTGGCCTACGTCGCCGCGCTTCGCGATTGGGTGGCGAACGGCGACCGCAGCGTCCATGCTCTATCCGACGAAGAATTCGCGCGCCGCGCCAAGCCGCGCTCGGCGGCCGAGATGGAAGCCGAGGCCAGCTTCAAGCTGGCGGTCTGGTTCCATGAAAACCAGAACAACGAACTCGCCGAAAAGTATTGGGCGCGCGCCCAGCAACTGAATCCCGAGGATTGGAACTACTATCGCCAGGACTGGAGTTTCACGCCGCAGGAAGCCGGCAAGAAATGGCTGGATAAATTCCAGAAGCTCGATCATACTTACTACCCCAAGCTGGAAATCAAGCCGCCAGGGACCAGTCCGGAATCGAAGTAGCCTTCGATTCCAGAATCACTTCTACCCTACGTGACGAGTTCCGCACCGCCGAGTCGATGGCCGTGCCTCACTGGAAGTCTCATTTGGCCGTCGGCCCAACACCTAACGGCGGTCTCACATCGACATTAAGAACACTATCGACAACCCGCTTCAAGGCGGCACTGTAAGGTTGGGTCGAGAAATCTTCCCAACATAGCGAACCGAGCATCGGCGGAAGGTCACCGCAGTCTTCGATCTTGATGGGGATGATCTTCCGAACTTTTCCGTTGAGTTGTCTAATTGTGGCCGCATCAAGTTCAGTCTGAACCCAGGGTCGTGTGATGCTATTGTTCGATAGAACGATAATGAAGAACTCGCAGCCATCAAGCCCTTCCTCGATTTTCTTGCGAATCGAATCCCCCGGTTTGATCTCCCACTTCGAATACCACACATCTATCCCTTTTGTTCTAAGGTCTGTCGCAAACTTTTCAACGAATGCGCGATCCTGTGTGCTGTGACTAACGAAGGCCTTGGGATGAACCGATTGACAACGGACTTTGTTTGACGTCGCTATTGGAGGAGAAGGAGTGGCCGCTGGGTTCCCGAGATGGCGTCTGTTGCACTCATTGGTGCGTTCGTGCCAGTAGGCCGAGTTGCGCGTGTCGACGGCTGGCGCGTCTTGAGAGTATTGCGCCTTCTGGTGAATGTCATCCGCTGTCCATGGAAAATCGTGAGGGCGGTAAGTCTTCACGTTGTTTCTTATCGAATAGTCTCGAATGCTCCAACTTAGTCCGCTGTCACCTTTTTCAAAAAAGAAGACGAAGGACGTGGAATTCACTTCGGGGATGAACATCATCTGGCGCTTAGAAGCCATTTTGGGAGGCGTCCTTCTTCGGCTATAGTCGCGGTGTGCACGCCGCGGCATTCAATATGAGATCGGCCGAAGTGGACCGGAGTTGTAGAGCAGTCGGCAATTGCAATTCCGCGGACGGTTTGGCACAAAGCTGCTACGCATTCGGGCGCTTCAGTCACCCTGCCCCTCGCGCACTGAACGCTCTCAGCTGAAATCGATAAGCCGCAATGGACGGCAATCTTCCTTGACAACAACACACTAAAATTTGATAATGGTCTTAGGCTAAATACAAACCCGGAACCCCTAACACCGGAGGATAAAGGAAATATGAGCAAAATCATAGGCATAGACTTGGGTACGACCAATTCCGTCGTGTCCGTTATGGAAGGCGGACAGGCTGTCGTGATCCCCAACCAGGAAGGCGGCCGGACTACGCCCTCTGTCGTGGCTTTCACCAAGAGCGGCGAGCGCCTGGTGGGCCAGGTAGCCAAGCGGCAGTCGGTTACCAACCCCGAAAATACCGTTTATTCGATCAAGCGCTTCATGGGCCGGCGCTTCAATGAAGTGTCGGAAGAAATGAAGCTGGTGCCCTACAAGGTGGTCGTTGGCGACAACAGCGACGCGCGCGTCGAGAGCGGCGGCAAGAAATATTCACCACCCGAGATCTCGGCCATGATTCTCGGCAAGCTGAAGGAAGCAGCCGAAGCTTATCTGGGCGAAAAGGTCACCAAGGCCGTCATCACGGTGCCGGCGTATTTCAACGACTCGCAGCGGCAGGCCACCAAGGACGCCGGGCAGATCGCGGGACTCGAAGTGATGCGAATCATCAACGAGCCCACCGCCGCGGCGCTGGCTTACGGACTCGATAAGAAGACCAACGAAACTATCGCCGTCTACGATTTCGGCGGCGGCACGTTCGACATCTCGATTCTCGAAGTGGGCGACGGCGTGGTGGAAGTGAAGTCCACCAACGGCGACACGCACCTGGGCGGCGACAATATCGATCAGCGCATTATCGACTGGCTGGTTCAGGAATTCAAGAAAGACACGGGCGTGGATGTGTCCAAGGATCAGATGGCGTTGCAGCGTCTGAAGGAAGCGGCCGAAAAGGCCAAGATCGAATTGTCGACGGTTCTGGAAACCGACATCAACCTCCCGTTTTTGACGGCCGACGCCAGCGGCCCGAAGCACATGAACGTAAAGTTGGGGCGTACCCGGCTGGAACAAATGACGGCCGATATTCTGGAGCGCGCCATCGGTCCTTGCAAGCAAGCCCTGGCGGACGCCGGCGTCACTCCGCAACAGATCGACGAAGTGGTTCTGGTGGGCGGCTCCACGCGCATGCCCAAAGTTCAGCAACAGGTGCGCGAGCTGTTCGGCAAAGAGCCGAATAAGAGCGTGAATCCGGATGAAGTGGTGGCCGTGGGCGCGGCGGTCCAAGGCGGCGTGCTGGGCGGCGAAGTGAAGGATGTGCTGCTGTTGGACGTCACTCCGCTGTCGCTCGGAATCGAAACGCTGGGCGGCGTGTTCACGCGTTTGATTGAGCGCAACACTACTATTCCCACCCGCAAGAGCGAGACTTTCTCGACCGCCGCGGACAATCAGACCTCGGTCGAGATCAAGGTCTATCAGGGTGAGCGCGCCATGGCCGCGGACAACAAGCTGCTGGGCGTGTTCCAACTCGTCGGTATTCCTCCGGCGCCTCGCGGTATTCCGCAAGTTGAGGTGACCTTCGACATCGATGCCAACGGCATCATGAACGTAACCGCGAAGGACAAGGCCACCAACAACGAGCAGAAGATCACCATCAGCTCTTCTTCGGGCCTGAGCAAGGACGAAGTGGAAAAGATGGCGCGCGACGCCGAAGCGCATTCCGGCGACGACCGCAAGAAGAAGGAAGAGATCGACTCCCGCAACCGCGCGGACTCCATGGTTTACAACATCGAAAAGATGTTGAAGGAGCACCGCGACAAGGTCGGCGCCGACGACGCCAAGGCTGTGGAAGAGGCGCTGGAAGAGACCAAGAAGGCGATGCAGGAAGGCGGCGTGGATCGCATCAATCAAGCCACTTCGAAGCTCGAAACGGCCAGCCACAAGCTGGCGGAAGCGATGTATAAATCATCGAGCCAGCCTGGTGGTGGTCCGCAAGGCGCACCGGGCGCCGACGGTCAGGCGGCCGGCGGCGACTCGAAGCCGAAAGACGGCAAAGACAATGTTGTGGATGCAGAGTTCGTTGACGTAGAGGATAAGAAGTAAGGGGACGGGTGCCCGCAAGCAAGCAAGACTTTTATCAGGCCCTCGGCGTGTCTCGTACCGCCACCGAAGACGAGATACGCAAGGCCTATCGCAAGCTTGCCCGCAAGCATCATCCCGACCTGAATCCCGGCGACAAGGCGTCCGAGGACCGCTTCAAGAAAGTCCAGGAAGCTTATGACGTTCTGAACGATCCGAAGAAGCGCCAGGTCTACGATCAATACGGTTTCTATTCGGACAATATTCCTCCGGGCGGCCCGGGCGGCGCGGGTGGCGGCGGGCCGCAAAATCCGAACATGGGATTCGGCGGCTTCGATTTTTCCGATTACATGCACCAGGGCAGTGGAGCCAGCCAGGGCGGCGGCGGTGGATTCCGCGACATCTTCAGCCAGTTCTTCAGCGGACGCCGAGGAGATTCCGGCGGAGAGCCGGAAAAGGGCGCCGATCTCGAGTATGGCCTGAACATCGATTTTTGGGAATCGATTCGCGGGACCCAGGTACGGCTCAACGTATCCCGCCAGGAGATTTGCGAGACCTGCGGAGGATCGGGGTCGTCCGGCGGGTCTTCCACGGTTTGTCCGGAGTGCGATGGGACCGGCAACGTAACCCAGATGGCGGGCGCGATGAAATTCAGTCTTACGTGTCCGCGCTGCGACGGCAAGGGCAGGTTGCGCAACGTGTGCCCGACGTGCGGCGGCGATGGACGAATCTCTAAATCGGAAACAGTGGAGGTTCGAATTCCAGCGGGCGCGCAATCCGGCTCGCGATTGCGCGTGGCAGGCAAAGGTAACGCCGGGAGAGCAGGCGGCGCAGCCGGCGATTTATACATTACCGTTCGCGTGGAACCGCATCCATTCTTCCAGCGTGAGGGCGACGATATCCATATCCAGATTCCGGTTACGGTTTCAGAAGCCGGACTCGGAGCCAAGATCGAAGTGCCCACTATCGACGGCCGGGCGCTGCTCAAGGTCCCGCAAGGCACGCAAAACGGCCAGCGATTCCGGCTGCGCGAAAAGGGCGTTTCGAATTCGCGCAAAGACAAACGCGGCGACGAGATTGTGGAAGTAGTGCTCCAAGCCCCCAACGTGCATGACGAGCGCACCAAGGAATTGCTGCGGGAACTCGCCCAGGTGAACACCGAAGATCCACGCAAAGAAATCTGGAGCAAGGTATAGGTTATGGCGAAAGCTCGATCCAAAGCGGCGTACATGATTTCGTCGGTAGCGGAGCAATACCAGATCCATCCGCAAACGCTGCGTCTGTATGAACGCGAGGGATTGCTGGCGCCCTCACGCAGCGAAGGCAACACGCGGCTCTACACGGACGACGACCTGGAACGGCTGGAAGTGATTCTGCAACTGACCCGCGAGCTGGGCGTGAATCTGGCCGGCGTCGAAATCATCCTCAACATGCGCGAGAAGATGGCGGCCATGCAGCGGCAGATCGAGGAGTTTGTGGTGACGGTGAACCGTGAATTTATGCAGCAGGCGCGCCGCACCGCCGAAGAACCGACGCGATCGCTGATTCCCGTGATTCAAATCCGGACGGCGGTTACGCAGGAATCGAAGAAGCGCAAACCAGAAAACAGAAAACCGTAGCCTTGCCGAGGAGCGGTCAGTGCATTTTTTCTAAATACTTCCCAGTGGACGCATCCACGTAAATCGAGTAGTCGCTGCTCCCCACCGATTCACCCCAAATAACGCGCCACGCCAGATCGGGAAACCGGTTCGTCCTTTCCAAAACGTAGGACATCGGCTTGTCCGGATTCTTCTTGATATAGTCGGCGCTCTGTTTTGCGGCGGTGTCGAAGGCCTGATCGGAATCCACCTTGATGGCCGCGATATCGAACAGCGCCGCAGGTCCACGGCCCACCACAAAGTTTTCTTCGAGACCGGCAAAAACGCCCTGGTGCAGGTTTCCCTCGGCCTCGATCACAGAATAAGTATAATTTTTCGACTTGCCTCTGGAGGGCGACACAAAAATCGCCTGCCAGGCCCCGGTCTTGCCTTTTTCCGCCTTCACTTGCGACAGATTGATGCTCTTCAATTGCAGCGGCACGGCGTCGAGCGCCCAGTTGCGCGCGGGCGGGTACATTTTCTGGAACGCCTGCCGTCCGGTCACCGGCTCCGGCGGGGTTGCGGGCGCTTTGGCCACTTCAGTCTTAGGAGTTTCGGAACAGGCGGCCAGCGCCAACACAAGCGGCAACGCCAACCAGCCCGGAGTGAGTTTCAGCATCAATTTATTCTCGCCTAGATGCGTTACAACGTACAACTACGAACCGAACACAAGGAATACGAGGAACACGGGGAACACGGGGAACACGGGGAACACAAGGAACACGGGGAACACAAGGAATACGAGGAATACGAGGAACACCGAGGCGATGAGAAACTGGTCGGGTGTTCCTCGTGTTCCCCGTGTTCCTCGTATTCCTTTGTATTCCTTCGCATTCCTTTCCGCATCCGACCTGTTTATATCCACCCCCTCGAACGCATCTCACGTTCGGACCACTTTGACAAGGGCTATAATTTAACCAAGCGGGAGGCGCCTCCAATGACAGTCCAATCTTTTCTTCGCGGCTCGTTTGTTCTCGCGCTGAGTATCGGTGTATTTGGACAGACCCCCAAGCCTTCGACGCCGGGGTCGGGCGGGTCGCCCACGCCTACCGTTCCCTCCAGGCCGGGTTCAACGCCGACGACCATGCCGGGAAACCAGGATGGCAATCAGACTTTGATCCAACGTCCCATTCTGCTCATCGGCAAGGTGATGATGGACGACGGAATGCCGCCGCCGGACTCGGTCACGGTCCAATTGGTCTGCCGCACAAATCCCCGATCCATCGCCTATACGGATTCCAAGGGCGGATTCAGCGCCGACTTGAGTAACCGCACCAACAGCGCGGTCATGATGGATGCCACGGAAAGCTGGAGCGGCAGCATGGCGAATCCGATGGGTTCCGGCTCCAGATCGGGCTCGGGCAGCGGATTTTCCGAGCGCGATTTAATGGGCTGCGTACTACAGGCTTCTCTGCCGGGATTTCGCTCCGATCAGGTGAACCTCAGCTCACACAAGACGCTGGACAATCCCGACATCGGAACCATCGTCCTGCATCGGATCGGCAACGTGGAAGGACTCACCATCAGCGCCACCAGCCGAATGGCTCCCAAAGACGCCCAGAAGGCTTTCGAGAAGGGCCGCAACGAAGTCAAGAAACAGAAGTGGGAAAACGGCGAGAAGGAATTCGAAAAAGCCGTGGCGGTGTATCCAAAGTATGCCGCGGCGTGGTTCGAGCTGGGTCTTGTGCAGGAAGAAAGAAAGGACGAGGAAGCTGCACGTAAGTCTTACGCCCAGGCCTTGGCCGCCGACTCGAAATTCGTTAGCCCCTTGCTTAGCCTGGCGGCGATGTCGATGCGCGGGCAGAAATGGCAGGAAGCGGCCGACTTCACCAGCCGCCTGCTGCAACTCAATCCGGTGGATTTTCCACAAGCCTGGTACTTCAATTCGGTCGCCAACTACTATCTGAAGAAGATGGATGCCGCCGAGAAAAGCGCACGTGAAGGCATCTCGCGGGACACCGTTCATAAGTACGCGAAGATGAATCAGGTGCTGGGCATAGTTCTGGCGCAAAAGCAGGATTTTACCGGCGCTGCCGAGCAACTGCGCGCCTATCTGCGCTATGCGCCGATGGCCCCCGATGCCGATCAGGTGAAAAAGCAGATCGCTGACGTGGAGAAGTTTATTACGCCGGCGGAAGCGGCGTCGAAGCAGTGATTGGTGGTTGGTGAGCAGTGATCCGTGGTTGTGATCACCGACCACGGATCACCGACCACCGTCTTAGTACCAAGTACGGTTTAATCTGAAAGTACCGTTGCCCGTGGTGTCCAGTACAGTGAAAACTGAATACTAGGATAACCATGGAAAGAGCGGATCTCGAGCAATGGAAAGCGAGAGAAGTCGCCAGGCTTCTCGCGCTGGTTGAGACCGAGCGCCGCTATTACCAGGAAATCGTCGCTTCGATTCCCGTCGGCTTACTGGTACTCTCATCCGATCTGGCAATCATCTCCGCAAATCGGGCCATCCGGAAAATCTTCGCTTTGCGCAGTGGGGATTCGCTGCGCGGCCGCCTGGATAGTCTGCTGCCCGGCTGGGTGCTCGATCGCGTTACCGAAGTGCTGAAAACCGGCACGGCTGAAACGGACATAGTCGTCGACACCGCGCGCGAGGGCAAGCGGGTGCGGGTCGGAATTCAAGCGATCCGCAATTGGGACGACGAGGCGTCGCAGGAAGCGCTGCTCACTATCGAGGATTTGACCGGCGTCGAAATCGCGCCGCCGGTACAAACCGCGGCGGCCGAGCCGCAAGCTTTCCCCGCGTCCGAGCTGATCGAGAATCTCGACGCCATCGTCTGGGCCGTGGAATTGCCTGCCATGAACTTTCTATTCGTGAGCAAGCAGGCCGAAAAAGTACTGGGCTACGGCGTAGACCAGTGGACGGGCAATCCATCTTTCTGGACGGATCGTGTGTACGCCGCGGATCGCGACTGGGTGGCGCAATCCTATCGCCGCGCCATGGATCGCGGGGAAGGGCATGCCGGCGAATTTCGCGCAGTTGGTTCCGATGGACGCGTGGTATGGCTGCGGGAGAGCGCCCGCCTGCTGAAGGACGCAGAAGGCCAACCGGCATATTTCATCGGCGTCACCGTGGATGTTACCGAACGGCGTGAGCTGGAGGATCAACTGGTCCAGTCCGAGCGCGTGGAAGCTGTTTCCAGGCTCGCCAGCCGCATGGCGCACGACCTGAATAACATGCTCATGATTCTCACCGGCTACGGCGAGGAATTGCTAAACGGAATCGGGGCCGGCAGCCAGTTGCGCGGCGACGTTCAGGAAATTCTCGCGGCCGCCGGACGCATGAATGGCTTGACCAGCCAGTTGCTCGCGTTCTCCCGGCATCCGGGCAGCGCCGCGGGCATCGTCTCGTTGGAAGCGGTTCTGAATGGATCGAAAAAACGGCTCGCGGGGTTGAACATCGATTTCAAGATCTCCTCCGATGCCGGCGACGTGAAGGCGGACGCCGCGCAATTGGAACAGGTGCTGACGTCCATTGTCGAGCGCTCGCGGCTGGCCATGCCGGGAGGTGGCCGGATCGCGATTGAAACCTCGCACATCGAGATCAAAGAAGATCTGCGGCGCGCGGATGCTCCGCTGCGTCCGGGAGCGTACGCGGTAATTACCATCGCCAACACGGGCCGCCCTCTGGAAGGCGAGGCGCGCGCCACGTTGTTTGAAACTATCCTGCCGGGCAAAGATGCGGTGGACGAGGCGGCCGGGGCGGTCTCGCGCGCCTATGGAATCGTGCGGCAATGGGGAGGCGATATTTCGGTGTCGAACGGGCCGGTGGAAGGTTCCATCTTCCGCGTCTTCCTGGAGTCCGCCGGGGCGAGTGCGGTGAGGCAGCCTGAGCCGGCGGAGATCGTCCCCGAAGTTGCAGCGCCGGCGGATGCGCCGCGGGCGGAAACCATCCTGGTAGTGGAAGACGAAGCGGGCATTCGCGCATTAGTTCGCAAGATTCTCCGCCGGCAAGGGTACGAGGTGCTCGAAGCGTCGAACGGCGACGAGGCATTGATCGTGTGCCGCGAGCACACGGGAACGCTGGACCTGTTGATCACCGACGTGATGATGCCGCAAATGGGCGGCCGCGAATTAGTCGACCGGATGCGCGAGCAGTCGCGCGGCATGAAGGTTCTCTACGTTTCCGGATACACCGACGACGCGTCCATTTACTCCGGAAATTTCCCGCCGGGGACTGCGTTTCTGCAAAAACCTTTCACACTGGGATCGCTGCTGGACAAGGTCAAGGAAGTCTTGGCAACGAAGGTTGGCTAAGGGCCTTCCGCCACCATAAATGTGGCGCGGACACTCGTGTCTGCGGCGTCGAGAATCGCCACGGTTCGATCCTTAACTGTTATCCTGGTTCTCAGTTTCGCCCCCAGCTCGGAGAACCCGTGATTTCAACTTTACGACGTAGCTTTTATAGATTGATCCTTCCATTGGCAATTTTCGCCGGCGCGCTGCCCGCGCAGGTGGTCATCAGTCAGGTCTACGGCGGAGGCGGCAACGCCGGCGCCACCTTCAAGAACGACTTCATCGAAGTCTTCAACCGCGGCAATTCCGCGGCGAACCTTACTGGATGGTCCGTCCAGTACGCTTCCGCAACGGGTACAACCTGGCAAGTTACAAACCTCACTGCCATCATGCTTCAACCTGGCCAGTATTACCTCGTCCAGGAATCCCAAGGCGCTGGCGGAACCACGAACTTGCCCACTCCGGACGCCACGGGCACTATCGCGATGAGCGCCACCGCGGCAAAAGTCGCGCTCCTCAATACGACAACGGCTTTGACTGGCGCGTGCCCTACCGGCGGCGGAATTCAAGATTTCATCGGATATGGCACGACGGCGAACTGCTTCGAGGGAGCTCTTGCTCCGGCCCCGAGTAACACCACGGCCGATCTGCGGGCCGCCGGCGGATGCACCGATAACAACACCAATTCCACCGACTTTTCCAGCGGCGCGCCGAACCCGCGCAATACCGCCAGCCCGCTGAACGTGTGCAATGTCGCTCCCACGCTCACGATCACCAACTCCTCGCCGCTCACCGCCGGAACCGTCGGCCAAAACTATTCGGTTACCTTCACCGCCACCGGAGGCACCGGCAGCGGCTATATGTTCTCGCAGTTCTCCGGCACGCTTCCGCCCGGCCTCATGCTGACCGGCGCCACGCTGAGCGGCATGCCCACTACCACCAGCGGATCGCCGTTCTCTTTCACCATCCAGGTCACCGACAGCGGATCGAACACGGCGCAAAAACTGTTTTCGCTCACCATCAACGCCGCGCCGACCTGCACGCCCACGCACACCATCGCGCAGATACAGGGCAATGGCAACACCTCGCCGCTGGTGGGCAATTCGGAAACGACCAGCGGCATCGTCACCGGTTTGAAATCGAATGGCTTCTTTATCCAGATGCCTTCGCCGGGCGACGGCGACCCCGCCACGTCCGACGGCGTCTTCGTCTTCACTTCGTCCGCGCCGCCCGCGGCAGCCGCGCTTGGAAACAACATCTGCGTAACCGGCAACGTGCAGGAATTTATCCCCTCCACGGACCTCAACAGTCCGTCGCAAACCGAGCTTTCCTCTCCCACCAACATCTTCGCCCTCAGCACCGGTAACCCGCTGCCGGCGCCGGTGGTGCTGGCTGCGGCCGATACGGATCCCAACGGCGGAATTTTTCAGCTCGAGAAATACGAAGGGATGCGCGTTCAGGTGAGCGCCATGACGGTAGTCGCGCCCACTCAGGGCACCGTCAACGAGGCGAACGCCACCGCCACCAGCAACGGCATTTTCGATGGCGTCATCACCGGCGTCGCGCGGCCGTTCCGCGAACCCGGCGTGCAACAGCCCGATCCGCTGCCCGCCGGATCGCCCTGTTGCGTCACGCGCTGGGACGCCAACCCGGAACTGATCGGCGTCAACAGCCTCGGCCTTACCGGCAGCGCGGCCATCGATGTCGCCTCCGGGGCGACGCTCACGAACGTGACCGGCCCGCTGGAGTTCTTCCGCCGCTATTACACCATCAACACGGATGTGGCCTCACCGCCCACGGTCGGCAACAACGCTCAGAGCTTTACCGGCGTGTCCCTGGGCACCGACGCGGAGCTGACCATCGCATCCTTCAACATGCAGCGCTTCTTCGACACCACGGACGATCCCGGCATCAGCGACGTGGCGCTCACCCCTACCGCTTTCAACAACCGGCTGAATAAAGCCTCGCTCGCCATCCGCAATGTGCTCCACTATCCCGATATCATCGGCGTGGAAGAGATGGAAAACATCACCACGCTACAGGCGGTGGCTACGAAGGTGAACAACGATTCGGTCACCGCCGGCGATCCTAATCCGAATTACCAGGCGTATCTGGTCGAAGGCAACGACATCGGTGGAATCGACGTCGGGATGCTGGTGAAGACGCCGCGGGTCAACGTCATCGATGTCGTTCAATACGGCAAGACCACTACCTATATCGACCCGGCCAACAACCAGCCGGCCATACTGAACGACCGGCCGCCGCTGGTGCTGCGCGCCACTGTGACGCGCACCGGGTCGGATTCGGCGCTGCCCTTTACGCTGATCGTCAACCATCTGCGCTCGCTGAGCGGCATCGACGATCCTGTCGACGGAAATCGCGTGCGCGTGAAGCGCGAAGCGCAGGCGGAGTACCTCGCCAATCTCATCCAGGGCTTCCAGAATGCCGACGCGAACCTGAACCTGATTTCGATCGGCGATTACAATGCATTCCAGTTCAGCGACGGTTACGCGGACGTAGTCGGCGTCGTCAAAGGAACGCCCGTGCCGGCCAACACAGTGGTTGTGCCGCCGATGACCATCACCAATCCGCCGCTCACGGACTTGATAGACACCGCGCCCGCCGACCAGCGCTACTCCTACAGCTTCAGCGGCAGTGCGCAGGAAATCGATCACATGCTGGTCAACGTGAACATGGCGCCGCGCCTCAGCCGTTACGCGGTGGCCCGCAATAACGCCGATTTCCCCGAGACCTATCGCAACGATGCAAACCGGCCGGAGCGCATCTCGGATCACGATATGCCCGTAGCTTATTTCACCTTGCCGCTGACCCATACCATCATGGTGAACGCGTCGCCAACCGGACCGAGCTTCATAGTGGACAACAACACCTGGACCACACCGCAGATGTTCCTGTGGGAGGAAGGCAGCACTCACTCGCTCTCCACCACTTCGCCGCAAACATCCAACGACACGCAGTTCGTTTTCAATCACTGGTCCGATATGGGCGCGATCACGCACACGGTGATGGCGCCGGCGATACCAGCCACTTTCACGTCCTTCTTCGACGTGTTCTACCGCTTGAACCTCAATGGCTCGCCGAACGGCGGCGGTACGTTGTCGCCGGTCACGGGCACGTTCTACGGGTCCGGCGCGATGGTGAACATCAGCGCGACCGCTAACAACGGCTACCAGTTCGTCAATTGGACCGGAGATCCGGTTGCGAATCCGAACAGCGCCGCCACCACGATCACGATGGATGCCGGGCATACAGTGCAGGCCAACTTCACCGCTCTCGCAACCTCGCT
>DATDHK010000291.1:0-2401 GCA_036521635.1 Bryobacteraceae bacterium
GGAGACCGATATCCCGGGCGATCTCGCGGACGCGGCGCAGAAGGCGCACGACGCCCTGGTGGAAATGGTGGCCGAAGGCAACGACGCGCTGATGGAAGAGTTTTTCGACAAGGGCACGCTGCCGCCGGACAAGATTCAGGACGGCCTGCGGCTCGCGATTCGCGAGCGCCGGATCTATCCGGTGCTGTGCGCCTCCGGCCTGCACAATACCGGAACGGATCAGATACTGAACTTCATCATCGAGAATTTCCCGGCGCCGACCGAACATGAGAAAGTTGCTGGAAAACTGAACGGACAGGATGTGCACCGCGCCATAAAAGACGCCGAGCCTGTTTCAGCTTTTGTCTTTAAGACGGTGGCCGATCCGTTCGCGGGCCGCGTCACATACTTCAAAGTCGTGTCGGGCGTGGTGAAGAATGACGCCCACCTGACCAATACACGTACCGGCGGCGACGAGCGCCTGGCCCACATCGGCGTCTTGATGGGCAAAACAATTCAGCCCGTGAACGAAATACGCGCGGGGGACATTGGCGCGGTCGCAAAGTTGAAAGAGACGCTCACCAGCGACACCCTCGCCGACAAGACATCCCAGATCGGTTATCCGGCCGTACATTTGCCGGAGCCTTCTATCGCGTTTGCGATTTCCGCTAAGAGCCGGCAGGACGAAGACCGGCTGAGCAACGGAATCCAGAGGATTCTGGAAGAAGACCAGTCGCTGCGATTCTATCGCGATCCGCAGACGAAGGAGTTCCTGCTGGCCGGCAGCGGTCAGCAGCATGTCGAGGTTATTGTCAGCCGTCTGAAGAAGAGATACGGCGTCGACGTCGAGCTGAAGGCCCCCAAGATTCCTTATCGCGAAACGATTCGCGGCAAGGCCGATGTGCAAGGCCGGCACAAAAAGCAGACCGGCGGTCATGGCCAGTTTGGCGACTGCTGGATCCGCCTGGAGCCTCTGGCGCGCGGCGCGAAGTTCGAATTTGCCAATGAGGTTTTTGGCGGGGCGATTCCCCGCAACTTTATTCCGGCCGTTGAGAAGGGCATCGTCGAGGCGGCCGCGAATGGTTTTCTGGCGGGCTTCCCGGTGGTGGACTTTAAGTGCACCGTTTACGACGGCTCTTACCACGACGTGGATTCGTCGGAAATGGCGTTCAAGCTGGCCGCGCGCAAGGCCTTCAAAGCCGGCATGCAGGAAGCCAAGCCGACGATTCTGGAGCCGGTCATGAACGTGGAAATTCAAGCTCCAGTGGAGTACGCCGGAGATCTGATGGGCGACCTGAACGGACGCCGCGGACGTATTCAGGGCATGGACACGAAAGGCGCCACGCAGATCGTCAAGGCGCAAGTGCCGATGTCCGAAATGCTGAATTATCAGAACGACTTGATTTCCATGACGCAGGGCCGCGCTTCATTTCACATGGAGTTCGACCACTACGACTACGTCCCCGCGCTCCAGGCCGACAAAATCATAGCGGCCGCCAGGGCTGCGAAGGCGGGCGAAGAAGAGGAAGAGGAGTAGAAATGTGGGGCGGGTTGATAACCTGCGGCCGATTGGTAATCGGCCAGTAAGTAATTCCGGAATCAGCCTGCGGCGGATTACCAATCCGCCGCAGGTTACCAACCTGCCCCACACGAGCTACTTGTGCAACTGAATCGTCCCGAGTTCCGTCAGTCCGCCATCCACAACAATCGTCTCGCCAGTCGTCGCACGCGCATCGGCAGCCAGGTGCAAAGCCAGCGCCGCGATCTCTTCGACAGTCGCCAATCGCTTCAGTGGAGTCGCCGTCTCGCCTTGATCGAACGCCGACGCCGGCCAGTTCGCAAAGCGCGTGCGCACGAACCCCGGCGCAATGGCGTTGACGCGAATCGCGGGCGCAAGCGCACGCGCCAGTGACTTAGTCATGGTGATCATCGCGCCTTTCGAAGCTGCATACGCAACCGAGCTACCCATGCCGGTCATGCCCGCAACGGACGCGATGTTCACCACCGACGCCCCTTCGCGTTTACTAAGCAGCGGCACGGCTGCGCGCACGCAGTAAAACGACCCGCGCAGATTGGTGTTGAATGTACGATCCCAAATCTCGTCGGTAAGATCGTCAAGCTGATCGTGCGGAATGCGCGTGCTCCAGCCGGCGTTGTTCACCAGGATGTTGAGCCCGCCGAATTTCTGGCCCACCCGATCCAACATGGCGTCTACGTCGGATTGCCGCGCCACATCGGCGGCGATAGTTATGGCCGTCCCGCCCGCCGCGCGAATGGCAGTCACCACTTCTTCGGCCGCATCGCGCGACCTGCTGTAATTCACCGCCACCTTGGCGCCTTCACGCGCGAACGTTTCCGCAATCGCGCGCCCGATGCCCGTGCCCGCTCCTGTAACCAGCGCAACCCGATCCTGTAGTTTCAT
>DATDHK010000292.1:0-6996 GCA_036521635.1 Bryobacteraceae bacterium
AGATCAGCGGAAAGAACATGAAGCCCTGACCGGGCAATAGCATGTGGGGCAGATTGGTAATCTGCCGCCGATTGAAAATCGGCCGGTCGTTTAGGTCGCTTCACTTGAAGAGCCGATTTTGAATCAGCGATGTTACCAACCTGCCCTACAGCACTATATTATAATTTGAGCGGGCTTGTGTCCTCGGTCACCGGGTAGTTTTCGAGGAAAAATTGACGACACGAATGGCAGTCTCGAGCAGTCTGCTGATCGTGTGGGCAGGCGCGGCTTGTGGACAAACCACGGCCTCATTAGTCAATCAATATTGCGCCGGTTGCCACAACAACCAGGTGAAGTCGGGCGGCATGACGCTGGCGCAACTCGATCTGGCGCACCCCGATAAGAACGCCGAACTCGCCGAGAAAGTGATCCACAAAGTGCGGGCCGGCATGATGCCGCCTCCCAGCATGCCGCGGCCGGATGCCGCTGCGCTCAAGGCTTTCACCACTTCGCTTGAAACAGCCGTGGATCAGGCCGCCGCCGTGCATCCCAATCCCGGCCGGCCGCCGCTGCACCGGCTGAATCGAACAGAATATGCCAACTCGATTCGCGACCTGCTGTCGGTCGATGTAGACGCGGCGTCGCTGCTGCCGGCCGACGACATGAGCCACGGCTTTGACAATATGGCGGACGTCCTGAACATGTCTCCAACGCTGCTGGAAGGATACATACGGGCTGCCGGTCGAGTGAGCCGCGCGGCAGTGGGCGACATCGAAGCGCCGCCCCTGACGCAGACTTACGCCATTCCGCGAGTGCTGAATCAGACGCGGCACATCGACGGCACACCGTTCGGAACGCGCGGCGGAATTTCGGTGATGCACGACTTCCCGGCCGATGGGGAATACACATTCAAGTTGGGCTTCTACTATTCGCCGACCGGGCCGCTGTTCGGTTTGAATCAGGGCAAGGGGCAGCAGATTGAAGTCGCGGTAAACGGCGAGCGGGTCGCGTTGCTGGACATCAGTCCGAGTATGCGGCTGGCCAACGACGGCATCAAGACGCCCGCGATCAAGATCAAGGCGGGTCCGCAAAGAATTTCGGCGGCGTTCCTGCAGAAATTCGATGGACCGATCGAGGACGAATACCGGATGGTGGAGCAAAGCCTGGTGGATGTCAGCGCGGGTACCGTACCGGGCATGACAACGCTGCCGCACCTGCATGAGCTGAGCATCACCGGGCCGACCAAGGTAACCGGCTTATCGGACACGCCCAGCCGGCGCAAGATTTTCACTTGCCGGCCGGCGGCGGGCGCTGACGAAATCCCGTGCGCGAAGAAAATCATCTCGGCGCTGGCGCGTCAGGCTTTCCGCAAACCGCCGACCGACGGGGTCCTGGAAGGTCTTCTGAGTTTTTATCAAACGGGCCGCAATAACGGAAATTTCGAGAGTGGAATCAGGACGGCGCTACAGGCCATTCTTGCCAGTCCTCAATTTGTGTTCCGCTTTGAGCGCGTTCCGGACAACGCCGTGCCCGGGAAAAACTATCGCATCAGCGATCTGGAATTGGCTTCCCGTTTGTCGTATTTTCTGTGGAGCGGTGCGCCCGACGATCAGCTCATCACTTTGGCCAACCAAGGGAAGCTCAAGGACGCGGTGGTCCTGGAAAAGCAGGTGCGCCGCATGCTGGCCGACCCGCGCTCGCAAGCGCTGGCGACGAACTTCGCCGGGCAGTGGCTGCACTTGCAGAACCTGCGCGATGCGAATCCGGATCTTTTCCTTTATCCCGATTTTGACAAGTCTTTGTCGGAGTCGATGCGGCGCGAGACGGAATTGCTGTTCGACAGTGTTGCCCGCGAGGATCGCAGCGTGCTGGACCTGCTGACCGCCAATTACACTTTTCTCAATGAGCGGCTGGCGCGGCACTATGGCGTTCCGAACATCCTGGGGAATCGATATCGCCGGGTGACGCTGACCAATCCGAATCGGTTTGGACTGCTGGGGCAGGGAAGCATTTTGATGTTGACGTCCACCGCGACTAGAACCTCTCCGGTGCAGCGCGGCAAGTGGGTGATGGAAGTTCTGCTGGGCACGCCGCCTCCGGCGCCGCCGGCGGTTGTGCCGGCTTTGAAGGAGACCGCCGATCTCGCCAAACCAGTGCCGGTGCGCGAGAGGTTGGAAGAGCACCGCAAAAATCCGGCCTGCGCGGGATGCCATCAACTGATGGACCCGATCGGGTTCGCGCTCGAGAATTTCGACGCCGTCGGCGCGTGGCGTACCAACGACAGCGGCTTCCGTGTGGATGCGTCCGGAAAGATGTTCGACGGAGCGAAACTGGATGGTCCGGTGAGTCTGCGGCAGGCGATTTTGAATCGTTCCGATGCGTTCGTCGGGACGTTTGCCGAGAATCTTTTGTCGTATGGATTGGGCCGCGTGATCGATTACCGCGACATGCCTTTCGTTCGCGGGATTGAGCGGGAGGCCGGGCGCAACAACAATCGTTTCTCATCATTTGTTTTGGGTGTGGTGAAGAGCCCGTCGTTTCAGATGCGGAGAGTAGAAGAGATTGAGTCGGTGCCTACGGAGGCGGACAGTCATTGAGAAATATGGGGGAAGGAATACAAGGAACACGAGGAACACAGGGAACACGAGGAACACGCGACCAGTTATCGATCGCCTCGGTATTCCTCGTATTCTGTATTCCTTGTGTCCCTCGTGTTCCTCGCTTTAGGAGACCCCATGTTTATCACTAAGAAACATATCTCGCGGCGCACGGTTCTTCGCGGCGTTGGCGCATCGTTGGCGTTGCCGTTGCTGGATTCCATGGTGCCCGCGCAGACGCCGATGTCGAAAACGGCCGCGTCTCCCAAGACCCGGCTGGCTTGCATCGAAATGGTGCACGGGGCGGCGGGCAGCACCGGCGAAGGCAGCAATAAGCACTACTGGTCGCCCGCAACGGAAGGGTCCGATTTCGAGTTTACGCAAACGCTCCAGCCGCTCGAGCCGCTTCGGAATTACATCACCATAGTCAGCGACACCGACCTTCGGCCTGCTACCGCGTGGTCCGCCGCCGAGGAAGGCGCCGACCATTTCCGCTCGAGCGCCGTCTACCTCACCGCATCCCATCCGAAGATGACGGAAGGCTCCGACTATTACGTAGGCACGTCCCTGGATCAACTTTACGCGCAGCAGTTTGGCCAGGACACGCCGCTGCCGTCGATTCAATTGTGTATTGAGGCGGTCGACGCTTCGGGAGCGTGCGATTACCATTACGCGTGCGTCTACGCGGACACGATTAGTTGGGCTTCGCCTACCAAGCCGCTGCCGATGATCATCGATCCCCGCATGGCTTTCGAAAATCTGTTCGGCGATGGAAGAACGCCCCAAGAACGGCTGGCGCGCCAGAAGGTGAATCGCAGTATTCTCGACTGGATTTCGCATGATGTCGCCCGGCTGCAAAAGGACCTTGGCCCCAGCGATCGCCGGCGGCTTAGCGCGTATCTCGACGATGTCCGCGAAATTGAGCGGCGTATCGAGAGAATCGAGAAGTACAACGCGAGCGGCGAGGCGCGCGCTCTACCTTCCGCGCCACTGGGTGTGCCCGATTCGTACGAAGAGCATGTCCGGTTGATGTTCGATCTGCAGGTGTTGGCTTTCATGACGGAAACCACCCGCGTCTCCGCGTTCAAGATGAGCCGCGATGTGAGCACGCGCGTATTTCCGGAGAGCGGAGTGAAAACTCCTTTTCATCCGTGCTCGCATCATCAGGAAAATTCCACGAAAATAGCGGAGTTCGCCAAGCTCAACCGCTACCATGTCGGCCTGCTTCCGTACTTCTTCGAGAAGTTGAAGAACACTCCGGATGGGGACGGCAATCTGTTGGACCATTCGATGATTTTGTACGGCAGCCCCATGGGCGACGGAAATGTTCACAACCACAAGCGCGTGCCTGTTTTCCTGGCCGGTCACGCCAATGGGAAGCTGAAAGGCAATTTGCACGTTCGCTGCGCGGACTCAACTCCCATGGCGAATATCGCGCTGACCATGCTGCACAAATTGGGCGTGAATATCGAAACGTTCGGCGATAGCACTGGTGAGATCGCAATTTGAGGCGGGGAGGGCATATGTTACCCAAAAGCATAATCGGCGGACTTTGCATGGCGCTGCTGCTTTCAGCCGCCACCAGCGACACCCGGTTGGCGGATGCGGCCATGCAGAACGACAAAGATGCCGTGCGTTCCCTGCTCAGGCAGAAAGCCGATGTGAACTCGGCCCACGGCGATGGCGCAACCGCGCTGCATTGGGCGGCCTACAACGACGATCTGGACATGGTGAAGGCGTTGCTTGCGGCGGGCGCAAACGTGAACGCGGCGACGCGCGAGGGCGCCATCACTCCGCTGTTCATGGCTTGCACCAACGGAAACGCGGCTGTGATCGAAACGCTGCTGAAGGCCAAGGCGGACGCAAACTCCGTGAAGGCCAACGGCGCCACGGCCCTGATGCTGGCCGCGGCTTCCGGCAGCGCCGACGCGGTGAAAGTTCTGCTGGACCGCGGGGCTTCCATCGACGCCAAGGAAACCGTTCACGGGCAGACTGCGTTGATGTTTGCCGCCGCGCTGAATCGCGATGCGGTAATCAAACTGCTGATGGCGCGCGGCGCGGACGCAAATGCCGCCACCGCTGTCCGCAAGCTGGAGAAAGTCCGATTCGATCAGGATGGGAATATCGTCGAAGACAGACCTGCGAGTACAGCCAAGGGCGCGGCCGCAAATACGGCCGAGGAGACGAATCCGCAAGCGGACCTCGACGCCCTGGCGCATTCGCTGGGATTCAAATCGTCGGAATACCGTCTCGCAAAACCGCGGCCCCGGGCGGGAGATGTGGCGGCGCGCGGTCCCAGGAAAGTTGGGGCCGATTTCATGGGTGGAATGACTGCGCTGCTGTATGCGGCGCGCGAAGGTCATCGGCGCGCGGCCACTGCGCTGGTTGATGCGGGCGCGGATATCAACCAAGTGAGCGGCGATAAATTCAGTCCGCTGGTAATGGCGATTATCAACGGCCACTTGGACCTTGCAAAATATTTACTGGACCACGGCGCGAATCCGAACGTTGCCACGGAAACCGGAATCACGGCGTTGTATGCGGCCATCGATGTGCAATGGGCGCCGAAGACGTGGTTTCCGCAGCCCAGCACGGAACAAGAGAAGTCAACTTATCTGGAGCTGATGAAGACCCTGCTGGATCGCGGCGCGAATGTGAACGCGCAAGTGAGCGAGAAGCCGTGGTTCAGGTCGTTCACCAACGATTACACCTGGGTGGACCCGGCCGGGGCGACGCCGTTGTGGCGCGCCGCGCAATCGAGCGACGTGGTTGCGATGCGCCTGCTGATGGCCCATGGCGGGGATCCAAAGATCGCGACAAAGTCGGGCGATACGCCGCTGATGGCCGCGGCCGGTATCGGTTGGGCCGCGAACTGGAGCGTGAACGCGCCATACCCGGGGCTGGATGCGGTCAAATACTGCGTGGAACTTGGCAACGACGTGAATGCCGCGGACAACCGGGGCTACACGGCGCTGCACGGCGCCGCATATCTTGGGAACAACGAAATGGTGAACTATCTGGTATCCAAAGGCGCCAAGGCAAACGTGAAGAGCAAGGCCGGAGATTCGGTGGCGGACATGGCGAACGGCCCAACCCGATTCGGCCAACCGCATCCCGAGACTGCTGCGCTGCTGGAGAAACTTGGTTCTCCCAATTCGCACAACTGCCGCTCGGACCAATGCGTGATTGCGGCCGGAGCGAGCATCTATCAACGGCCGCTGTCCCCGGCGGAGCAGGCCGATAAGGATGTGCTGGACAAGTTTGCGGTGGCGCTGGGATTCAAGTCGGTGGAATATCTGGTGGACGCGCCCTCCGTGCGCGATGGGGCGCGCGGTTCACAGGCACGCGAAGCGAAACCGGAGATCGAACATAAGCCGCTAGTGGTCCCTCCGAAACCTGCCGGTGGCGGGCTGCGGTAAACCATGCGATTCATTTTCGCTATTGCCCTGCTGGCATTGTTGCCGGTGTACGGGCAGGACAAAGCTGACAAGGCCAGCAGGCCGCAACCGAATCCCACCAATCTCAAAGTGTTGAAAGTTACTACGCGGCCGGAGGTCGTGCAGATCATGCGCACCTTTACGGCGGGACTGGGTGCGCAATGTAACTACTGTCACGTACAGGGCAACAACGCGAGCGATGAGAATCCGAAAAAGGAAATTGCGCGCCACATGATCCAGATGGTTCAGGAGATCAACGGCAAATTTCCGGACGGCAAGATGGTGGTCACCTGCTACACCTGCCATCGCGGCGAGACGCAGCCGAAGACCGCGCCTGAGCCGAAGCCCGCTGGATAGACCGAAAAGAATTGGTGAAAGAGTTGGCTGTCACCGCATTTTCGGTACAATTAGGTAGCCCTCCCCCCGGTTTGAGCTAACGCATGAGTTCCGCAACGCCATTTGTCCATCTGCATTGCCACACCGATTATTCGCTGCTCGATGGGGCCTGCGAGATCGGGCAGTTGATGGATCTGGTGGTCGAGCAAAAGATGCCTGCCGTGGCCATGACCGACCACGGGAATCTTTTTGGCGCCGTCGAGTTCTACAACAGCGCGAAAGAGAAGGGCGTGCATCCGGTGATTGGCTGCGAAGTTTATGTCTCGCAGCAAGGCCACACCACCCGCAGCGACACGGACCGCTACAATCACCTGGTTCTGCTGTGCGAAAACCAGGATGGTTACCGCAATCTGTTGAAGCTGGTTTCGAAGTCTTTTCTGGAAGGCTTCTACTACAAGCCGCGCATCGATAAAGATCTGCTGGCGCAGCACTCCAAGGGACTGATCGCGATGTCGGCGTGCCTGCGCGGCGACATCAACGAAACGCTGATGGCCAACCGCTATGAAGAGGCCAAGCGTCTGGCCTATGGGTATGCGGACATGTTCGGCAAGAACAATTTTTTCCTGGAGATTCAGGATCACGGGCTG
>DATDHK010000293.1:0-2536 GCA_036521635.1 Bryobacteraceae bacterium
GGTGGTCTCGTGCTTCTGCTCATGTGCGACGATCCGGCCTCGGCGCAGGAATCCGGGCGCGGCAGAGCTCGCGGCGGTGAGACGCTGCCTCAGACCATTGGAGGCTGGCTGCACATCGGTGAAGACGGCGCAATCACGGTCTTCACCGGCAAAGTGGAAATGGGGCAGAACATCCGCACGTCGCTCGCGCAGGCGGTCGCCGAAGAGATGCACGCGCCCGTCGCCTCCATAAATCTTGTGATGGGCGACACCGATCTTACGCCTTTCGATATGGGCACGTTCGGCAGCAGAACCACGCCGACAATGGCGCCGCAATTGAAGAAGGTGGGCGCAGCCGCACGCGAAACACTAATCGATCTAGCCACGGAAAAGTGGAAGGTGGATCGCGCATCCGTTTCCGTAATTGATGGCAAAGTGAAAAACGCCGCAACTGGCGAATCCATTGGGTTCGGCGCGTTGACCCACGGCCAACAGCTTTTGAAAACAGTGGATGGCGCCGCTGTTACTCCGGCGGACCAATGGACCGTTGCCGGCACATCCGTCCCCAAGACGACGGCCCGCGACATCGTCACCGGCGCGCATCGGTTCACTTCCGACATAGTGCGCCCGAACATGCGCTACGGGCGCATTCTTCGCCCCGCCACCTTCAACGCCAAGCTGGTCTCGCTTGACACCAAACCGATCGCCACTATTCCGGACGCGGCTCTCACTGAAGTGTCCGTGGTTCATGACCAGGATTTCGTGGGTGTCGTTGCGCCCAACGAATTGGTTGCCGCCAAAGCAATCGCGGCCATGAAGTCCGTGTGGAAGGCCGACCCCCAGCCATCGAGTAAAGAGCTGTTTACGTATCTGAAGAGCCATCCCGCCCAGTCGCGCGATGGCGCTAAGACGGCCGCCGAACCAGGCCTGGAGCAGGCGTTGCAGTCAGCCGCCCACAAGCTGGACGCATCCTACACGGTGGCATACATCGCGCACGTACCTCTCGAGCCGCGCGCCGCGGTCGCTGAATGGGAGAAAGGCAAGCTCACTGTTTGGACCGGCACGCAACGGCCATTCGGCGTCCGCGGCGAATTGGCTGAGGCGTTCGGAATTCCCGAGAAGAACGTGCGCGTCATCGTGCCCGATACAGGCTCCGGTTATGGAGGAAAGCACACCGGCGAAGTAGCGATCGAGGCGGCGCGCCTCTCCAAGTTTGTGGAGAAGCCGGTGAAAGTAATTTGGACGCGCGAGGAGGAGTTCACCTGGGCCTACTTCCGTCCCGCCGGCCTGATCGAGATTCGAAGCGGCGTGAGTCAAGACGGCACTCTGACCGCGTGGGAATTTCACAATTACAATTCGGGCGGGTCTGGAATTGAATCGCCCTACGATGTTGCGAACCGGAAAATAGAATTTCATCCCACGCAAACTCCGCTGCGGCAGGGATCATACCGGGGGCTGGCGGCGACGGCCAATCATTTCGCTCGCGAGTCGCACATGGACGATCTCGCCGCGTCGGTGGGCATGGACCCGCTGGAGTTTCGTTTGAAAAATCTTAAGAACGCGCGGTTGCGAGTTGTGTTACAGGCCGCCGCGGCAAAATTCGGTTGGGCGGGCAGCAAGAGCGACGCCACCCATGGCTTCGGTTTAGCGTGCGGCATCGAGAAGGGCGGGTATGTGGCGAGTTGCGCTCAGATATCCATCGCGCAACCGGGCGGGAATGTGAAGATCGAGCGCGTGGTCACCGCGTTCGAGTGCGGCGCTGTTGTAAATCCCGAGCACTTGAAGAATCAGATCGAGGGTTCAGTGGTGATGGGCATCGGCGGCGCGATGTTCGAGGCCATCGAATTTGAAAATGGCCGCGTGGTAAACCCGCATCTTGCGAAGTACCGTGTGCCGCGATTTAGCGATACGCCGATCGTCGAGACGGTCCTGATCGACCGCAAGGATCTGCCTTCGGCGGGTGCGGGCGAGACTCCGATTGTGGGCCTGGCGCCCGCGGTCGGCAATGCGATCTTCCATGCTACGGGCTTAAGAATTCGAGCGCTGCCGATGGTCCCCAATGGACTACCCGCGCCGAACCCCACCCAGCCGACAAGTTGATTTGTGGGGCAGGTTGATAACGTTGATAACCTGCCGCCGATTGTCAAATCGGCCTTTGGAAGTGTTGCAAGCGGCAAAAATCGGCCAACCCGCCTTACCGCACGTCGCGCAAAGTTCGCAGGTCCGACAGGTCCCTCGCCAGTTGATCGCGATCGTGCGATTCCAGCGTGTTATTTTTCACCACGTTCTTCAAATCGTCAATCGCACCGTCCAACTTGTCCTTGTCGAATTTTCCTCTGCGCAATTCGCGGTCGAATTCCGAAAGATGATTTTGCACGTTGTGATACCGCTCGCGTTCCTTCTCGTTATTGCGCGTGAAATCGGCGGCGCGCTGCAGATCGCCCTGCACCTTCGCAACCAGCTCCCTTGCGTTTCCGTATTCCTGGCCGAAGGCCACCGCGCCGGCTCCAGCAATCGCGGCGTAGAACAAACCTCTAGCGGCATCCCGTCTCGTTAT
>DATDHK010000294.1:0-6995 GCA_036521635.1 Bryobacteraceae bacterium
TGAACCGCCCAAGATCGGCCCGGCGTTTCCAACCCTGGTGCCGCAAGTGGATCTGGACGGCAACGAGACCTCCGGAATCCGCATGCCCGAGATTCAAGTGCCGCTGGCTTCCTACACCGGCTGGAATCTCCGCAGCCCCAAGATCGGCGCGCCAAGCGAGTTGTTCAGCATGGTTGGCTCATGGATTCCTTTTCCAGTAAACAAGACCGAACGCGAGAATCGCAAAGATCCCCGGCTATCGATTGAAGAGCGCTACAAGAGCAAGCGGGATTATCTCGAACGCATCACCACCGCCGCCCAGAAATTAGTGGATCAGCGTTATCTGCTCGACCAGGATATTCCTAAACTTCGCGATCGCGCCGCGAAGGAATGGGACTATGTTCTAAGATCGAACTGATGGGGCCTCAATCACCGCAGGGCGAACAGCCCAAGCTCCCGATACCGGGCGTCAAGAATTTGATCGCAGTTGGATCGGGAAAGGGCGGTGTTGGAAAAACCACCGTATCGGTGAACCTGGCCATCTCGCTCGCGCGCCTTGGCCACACCGTTGGCCTGCTCGACGCCGACGTGTATGGTCCCAATGTGCCGCTCATGATGGGCGTTCGCGCCCAGCCCAGCGCTGTCGGCGAGCGTATTCAACCCATCGAGAAGAACGGCGTGCGGATCATGTCGATGGGCTTCCTGAATCCCGGCGACAAGCCGTTGGTATGGCGCGGCCCGATGCTCCACAGCGTAATCCAGCAGTTCTTGCGCGGCGTGGATTGGGGCGAGCTCGACTACCTGATTATCGATCTGCCTCCGGGAACGGGCGACGTGCAACTCACTTTGATTCAAACCGCGCCGCTCACCGGCGCCGTAGTTGTCACCACGCCGTCGGAAGTCTCGCTCGAAGACGCGCGCAAAGCCATCCACATGTTCCAGCAGGTGCGCGTGCCGATTCTCGGATTGGTGGAGAACATGAGTTATCTCGAGTGCCCACACTGCAAGGAGCGCATCGACGTGTTCAGTTACGGTGGCGGAAAGAAGACCGCCGCCGCGATGAACGTGCATTTCCTGGGAGAGCTGCCGCTCGATCCGGCGGTTCGCATCGGCGGCGATTCAGGCAGCCCCGTCACGCTAGGAAACGATGCCGTCCCCTTCACCGCAATTGCCAATGAGATTGAGCGCAGAGCCACTGAGGAGCGAACCAAAAAAGGCCCGTCCATCAAGATCGAAGACTAGCCCCAGTGTTAGTGAGTCATCGAATAGACCACGTAGTTCACGCCGATCCGAATTCCTAGAGCCGAGTATTTCTCCGGATAACCCGGATCGTCCGCCCACTCCCACGAATCGCCGACGTCGGAGTTGAACGTCATTGCCACCATGATGTGGCCGTGATCGTCGTAAATGCCCTGCCAGTGCGGCACGGTTCCTTCGGCGCGATATCTCATGCGGCCTCGAAACGCCCATTGGCCCAGAATCTGATAGCGATCGTCCAAATCGTAAACTGTGTGAAAAATGGAATCCTTGTCGTCGATGTCCACGATGGGGCGATCGGGAAAGACCATATTCATGCTCTCCATGAATCTCGCATGCTCTTCGGGGCCCCAGAAATCGTCGAGATACAAGAATCCGCCGCGCAGCAAATAGTCGCGCAGCTTGGCCGCCTGCGCGGGCGTCAGCTTCCAGTCGCCCATTTCGCCGGCGCACAACCACGGCCAGTTATATACATCGTCGCCGTCTTCCAGATTCACTGGTTGTTCCACCGATCGGACATGGATTCGCGTCAAGCGGCGCACCGCGGTCGCGAAATGCCGGTCCGCCCGCGGATAATCCTGCGTCCAGCTCGTCCCGCCTTGCCGCCAGTCCATCTGACCGAAACGATAGCGCGCAAACAGCGCATTGGGATGCTGCGGATACATCAACCGGCTCTGCACCCACTCGGCTTTTTCCTGCCAATCCACAGGCAGTGGAATGTCGTCATAAGCCTCCATACTCGGATAGACGCGGAATGGACGCTGGAACGCATACAACGTGGTGAGCAGGACAATCCCGCTACTCAATCGCGAAAAAGTGCGACGGCAAACCATCATCGTCCTGTCAGCGAGGATAGCAACTACGGCCGGAAGTTTACAGCGTTCGTCAAGATCTGCGCGTAAGCGGGATCGTCGAATTCCTTGCCAGAATGTCCCGCCATGAAGTACATGACCCAACCTTTTTCAGCCTTCTTGTACCACCCGGCCGTGTCCTGCACGTACGTCACACCCGATTTTTTGTCGATGAATTTCAGGCCTAGAAGAATTATGTGCTGGCCGTTGAGGACGTGATTCAGATAGACCTCGGTGGCCGGCAGCTCGATCGCATCTCGATCCTCGCCGCGATACTCGGCCCTCGATTCCCAATGCACGTCATGCGTCGCGATCCAATCTTTAGGCGCCAGATTCACCAGCGTCAACGGAACCGGATCGTAATACTTGTAACCGCCCTGAGTGACGTCGCCCTCCGGCAGCGAAACACCCAGGAACTGCATCCACCCGGGATTCTGCCGCTTTTGCGAGCTGATCGAATGATGCAACACAATCAATTTGCCGCCTGACTTCGCATAGTCGATGAACGCTTTCTCCGCCGCCTCCGAAAGAACTCCGTGGATGTAAACCAGCACCGCCGGATAACCGGCCAGTTTCGCCGGCATGGACTGTTGGGTTACCGTTTCGCTGTTGATGCCGTGCGCCTTCAATTGGACCGCCAGGATTTGAACCGGCACGCCATCGGAAACGATCAGCACACTCTTCGCCGCCAGCAATGGATAACAAAGAAGCGGGAACAGGAAGAGAAGTTTCAAGTTTCTAAGTATGCCAGATGTGCGATTCGTGTGTTGGCGGCAGTCTGTTACACTATCGAAGGCTAGCCAGTTCGTGCTAGATCCCTGCGATATGAGACTTTTTCCGCGTGAGGAAAAGTTCTACGAATTCTTCCTCACTCAAGCCAAGATTATTCTGGACGCGTCGCGCTTGCTGCTGGAAGGAGCGCAGGCCGGCAATTCATCGCTCGCCAGCGCCGCGGCCAAAATCAAAACCATGGAGCAGCGCGGCGACGAAGTGATCCATGAAATCTATACCCGCCTGAATCAGACCTTCATCACGCCGCTCGATCCGGAAGACATTCACTCGCTTTCGTCGCACTTGGACGATGTGCTGGACGGCATCGAGGACGCAGCCTATCGCATGGTCGCATATCGGGTGGAACCCATTCCGCACATGGTGGTGGAGGTTTGCAAGATTGTTTACTCTTGCGCGCAGGCGCTGGAGGGAGCGTTCCAGGCTCTGAGCGGCGGGAAGCCCGTGCTGCCCTATTGCATTGAAGTAAATCGCCTGGAAGAGGTGGCCGATCAATTGGTCCGTGACGCCGTCAGTGAATTATTCCGCAGCGAATCCGATCCGATCACACTGCTCAAGTTGAAAGAGATCTACGAATTCCTCGAACAGACCACGGACAATTGTGAAGACGTCGCGGATGCTTTGCAAAACGTCGCTGTCAAGCACTCCTGACGTATGGAATCTAGTTTGCTACTGGTGACAGTGATCGTCCTGGTGGCGTTGTGTTTCGACTTCATCAATGGCTTCCACGATGCTGCCAATTCAATTGCGACAGTTGTTTCCACCCGGGTTCTGAGTCCGTTCTGGGCGGTAATTTGGGCGGCCTTCTTCAATTTCAGCGCCGCTTTCTTGTTCGGAACGGCCGTGGCGAAAACGGTCGGCTCTGGAATGGTGCACCTGGAATTCGTAACGCCCTGGGTCATCTTGGCGGGACTGGTTGGCGCGATTATTTGGGATCTGATCACTTGGTGGTTCGGGTTGCCGACCAGTTCGTCGCACGCTCTTTTGGGCGGCTACGCCGGCGCGGCCATGGCTCACGTGGCGCATCTCAGGGGCATTCAGCACTGCTTTGAGGCTGTAATCGCGAGTGGCTGGCGGCTCACGGTGATCTTTATCGTCGTGGCTCCGCTGATTGGTTTCGTGCTGTCCATGGGTCTGATGATCGGCGTTTTTTGGTTGTTCAGGAATTTCAATCCGAAGCGCATGGACAAGTACTTTCGCCGGCTTCAACTGGTGTCCTCGGCACTGCTGAGCGTGTCGCACGGAACCAACGATGCGCAGAAAACCATGGGCATCATTACCGCCGTGTTGGTGAGCTCGAAGCAAATCGCCAAATTCGAAGTGCCTTTCTGGGTGATGATGGCATCCTACACCGTGATCGCGCTGGGCACTTTGAGCGGCGGCTGGCGAATTATTCACACCATGGGTGGGCGCCTGACCAAGCTGAAACCACGCAGCGGATTTTGCGCGGAAACCGCGGCGGCCATATCGATCATTTTCTCGGCGCACTTCATGCATCCGGCCCCGCCGGTTTCCACCACTCACGTAACCGCGGGCGCAATCATGGGAGTCGGTTCTATCCAGCGTTTCAAGGCCGTGCGATGGGGAATCGCGAAGAATATCGTCTGGGCCTGGGTCCTGACGATTCCCGCTTCAGCGTTGGTCGGCTGGATCTCGTTGGATATTTTCCATTTGTTTGTGCCGGGGCTATGAGGTCTCGCACGAATTACCGGTATAATGTTACATAGTGCTGCATCTCGACACCGCGCTGAACGTAGTCTGGGCGCTGTTTTGCGTCGGCGCGCTGGTGTACCATTTTCGAGCGGAGCGGGGGCGCAACTCAGCCGGAAGCCGCCGCGCACGCGCCATTCGGGCCTTGGCGCTTTTTCTGGCCGTCGTCTCGCTGTTCCCCTGTGTGTCCGCCAGCGACGACTCGGTCCGTTTTGAATATCTCGATTCTCAGGGCCTCCCTGGTCCACATCATTCCAACCAATCGAAGCCAACCTCCGGCAACGCGCTCGCCACTCTGGTTCGTCTGCTGGAGTCGCTCGAATCGGTTCAGATTCCGCTCATCTGGGCTCTCCTGGTCAGCCTCTGCTTTTTTATTTTGGTTCTCGCCGAATGGCATAACGGCCAAGATCGTCCCGCACCCAAACGCTCCGGCCGCGCGCCTCCCAGTCTTCTGCTCGCCGCATAATTTCCTGAATTAAGAGTTATTTTTTGGAGGTCGGAAATGCGACGCCGCGTTTGGCGTGCGCTCGGCTTACCGCTCCTGATTCTAGGCGGGTCGCGTATGTTTTTCGCCCAGGCCCTGAATTGGGAACAAATTCACGAGCGCTTTTTAGCCAATAATTCCAACGTTCTCGCGAGCCGGATCTTCATCCGCGAAGCGCACGCCAATGAGATCACGGCGGGGTTGCGTCCAAATCCGCAGCTCAGCATAGTTTTGGATCAGTTCCACATCTTCAACCCCAATCCACTTCAGCCATTCAACAATGCCCAATGGACGCCCACTGTATCGCAATTGTTCGAGCGCCGTCACAAGCGGGAATTGCGTGTGGACAGCGCCAAGCTGCTGACCTCGGCGGCTGGCAGCGATGAATTGGATGTTGAGCGGCAGTTGACCTTCAACTTGAGGACTGCTTTCGTTCAGACCCTACAGTCGAAATCGATTCTGGAGCTCGCTGGCGACAATCTCAATTACTACGACGAAGTGATTCGCGTAAATGGAGAGCGGCTGAAAGCGGGCGACATCTCTCAGTCCGACTTCGATCGGATTCAGTTGCAGCGTGTCCAGTTCGAGACCGACCTGATCAACTCGCAAGCGAGCCTGCGAACCGCGAAAATCGCGTTGTTGGCGATCATGAACGATCGCTTGACGCCTGTTGACACGCTGGACGTCACCGGCGATTTCAATTTCACCGAAACCATCTTGCTGCAACAGGAATTGCGCCAAACGGCGTTGGACGCTCGGCCCGACTTGCGTACCGCCACTACCGCCATTACAAAAGCCAAGGTCGATAACCAGCTCGCTTGGGCCAACGGATCTTGGGATCCGACAGTAGGTTTTGAATATCAGCGCACACAGCCGGACAATACGGCGGGCGTCACGCTGTCTTTGCCGATTCGGATTTTTGACAAGAATCAGGGTGAGAAAGCTCGGACACAGCTCGAGATCCAGCGCGTCGAAAAAATTCGTGATGCAATCGCGGCGAATATCTTCCGCGACGTAGACTCCGCATACGAAGCCGTGGAGAGCACACGCCGGCTGTTGCGTCCCTATCGCGACCGTTATCTGCCGCAGGCCGCGAAAGTCCGCGACACGGTGTCGTTCGCATACAGAAACGGTGGAGCATCGCTGCTGGATTTCCTGGATGCTCAGAAAACCTATCGCGATACGCAACTTGCCTATCGCAACTTAATCGGCAGCTATCTGAATGCCGTAAGCCAACTCAATTTTGCAGTCGGCCGGGAGGTGATCCAATGAAACCCCACATTTTTCTCGCTCTTGTAGCGGCATTGTTTTCGATGGGCTGCGGCCATCAGACCAAGGTGGACGCCAAGAGCTTCGATACCAGGATCGAAGAAGAGCCTGACGTCAATGTCGTCAGCATTCCAAGCGCCGAAAAGTTTCCGCTGGTGGTGGTTCAACTGCGCAAGGTGTCCAATCAGCTTTCGGCGAACGGCGTGGTTACACCGGATGTAAGCCGTACCGTACCGGTGAATTCTCTCACCGGCGGCCGCGTGGTGGACGTGAGAGTACGGCTCGGAGACGACGTAAAGCAGGGCCAGGTATTGCTCACGATGCGTAGCCCCGATATTGCCTCCGCCATTTCCGATTACCGGAAGTTTCAGGCCGACGAAGCATTGGCGCGAACGCAGCTTGAGCGCGCACAATTGCTGTACTCCCACGGCGCGGTTCCTCAGAAAGATGTTCAGGTGGCGGAGGGTGTCGAGCAAAAGGCCAAGGTCGACCTGCAGACCGCCGCTCAACGCATTGAATTATTGGGCGGGGATTTGAGGCAGCCTTCGCCGCTGTTGGAAGTGAAAGCGCCGGTGTCCGGAACAATTATCGAGCAAAACGTTACGGCCAGCGCCGGCATCAAGTCCCTGGATAACTAGCCCAATCTTTTCACCATC
>DATDHK010000295.1:0-1772 GCA_036521635.1 Bryobacteraceae bacterium
GTCGTTGCAGCCGTGGCGCCGGCGGCGGTTGCGGAAATGATGATGGTTCGCGAAGAGCTAACGATTAGCGTCGAACCCGTGAACGACGCGGAACTCTGGCCGCCCGGAACCACGACCGTTGCCGGCACCGACGCGAACACCGAATTGCTGGAATGAAGATTGACGATCACTCCGCCCGCCGGCGCGGTTTCGGCTAACGTTATCGCTCCCGACACCGGGCTTCCGCCCGTAACACCGGCGGCTGTCAACTGAATGGCGAGCGCCGGCCGCACGATCAATGTTGCGGATGCGGTGGATTCCCCGTAGGTGGCTGTGATGGTCGCCGATTGGGCATCGGTAACCGGCGTAGTTGTGATGGGGAAAGATACCTGCGTCTGAGCGAAAGAGAGCGTGACCGCCGGCGGCGGCTGGACGTTCGCGTTATTACTCGCAAGCTGAACGGCTGCGCCATCCACGGGCGCCGTTCCAGTCAACGACAAAGTACCCGTAAGATTGTTGCCGCCCTTGACTGGATTCGCGCTTAGGGAAAGGCTGGTGAGACGGGGAGCGTTCACGGAAACAACTTGCAGACTGGCGGTCGACGAAAACCCACCGGCCATGGCCGTCAGCATTTCCGTTCTGGTGGTTGTAGTGGCTGTGGTATGCACGGTGAACTCGCCCGATGCCTGGCCCTCGCCGATGGCGAAAGAGTTCGGCACTTTTAGATCGAAGCCATTCGTGGTGAGATTCACCGTGTATCCACCAGACCTTGCGCGGCCATTCAATTGGAGCGTGGCTGTCACATCGTTGCCGCTGGTCACCGATATTTTCGACAGGGTAAGGCCGGTCAGGTGAATCGCGTTTGACGGAAGACTAGCCATGTTGAACGTGACGGTGTTTGAAGCGGAATTCTCCGCGGTTATTATCAACGCCACGTCGCCCGCGCCATCCGCCGCGGCTGGGACCACCAAGTTGATTTGATCGAGCCCAAAGAAGCCAGGAGCCGGACCTGCGTACTCCACTGCGTAGACGTTGCCCAAACTGTCGCGCGCTTGAATCTGTGCGGCGACGTTGACCTTCGCGGGATCGCGCACGGCGTTGCCCGCGTAACGGAGGCCCGTCGCAAAAACCGCCAGCCGCGTTCGTTTGTCACTGCCCGCATTCTCTGGTGTCTCCGCCAGAAACGGGCCAACCGCGAATGTCGCCGCATTCAGGATTGCGCCAGGGCCCCGGCCGGAGGCGTCGCGCGAAAACAGCGCGGGAGCGACGTTGCGCACTTGCATTGTGTATCGGATTTGTTTGCCCGGCGTCGACGTTTGTACGATAACGTCGGCCGGGCCGATGTCCGTACCGGCGGGTACGAGCAAGTTGATCTGGAGCGGTGAAACATACACCAGCGGCGCAGCCACGCCATCGATTTGCACCGAGACGCCGCCCAACGTGGTGGGCAACTGTCCATTGGCGTCGAGTTGGGCGGACGCCGTTACGTCGGAGTAGCCGGAGCCAAACAGGGATGCCAGCGAACTCGGCGCGACCACGGGTTGATAACTGGCCGCGGATACCTGCGCGCGTCCTTCATTGAGAGTGCAGAGTAAAGCAAGAATCAGCGCCGTGATTTTCAAAAATGCTTCTCAATTCAGTAGACGCGCGCGAGCGGCGGATAGTCGGATCTGGTATGTTGCTTTTACTATGATGAAAAGCCTCGTTTGCTTGACTATCATTATTGCCTGGACCTCCTTGGCACAGGAGTACCGGGCCACGCTTTCCGGAACCGTGAACGATCCGAGCGGCGC
>DATDHK010000296.1:0-32424 GCA_036521635.1 Bryobacteraceae bacterium
CGAGGGTGTTAGCAAACTTGAGGCAGTTGCCGGGCGGCTGCCCCGATCGAAAAGCTCAAATCAGAAAGGAGGCCCTGCGGCGGAGCTTCGCTCCTCCTTCAGGCTCATCGTTCGATTATAAAATGCTCCACCGGCCGCGCACTAGTGGCCCAACCAGGCAATCGAGCCCCCGTAGCCTCGCAGCCCGGTGCGGATCGCCACGCGCGGAAGCGTCCTCACCCAGCCCCGCCGGGAAGTCGGATAAAATACCCTTTCACCGGTTGCCAGGGAGACAATGTTCGAATCGTGCGATAGCTTCGTTCCCCCCGGCGCCCTCCTCAGGAGGAACGATGATACAAACGGCGGCCCCTGGAGTGACCCGACAGCGAATTTGGGTAAGCTGTGGACATTCCGCGGCGGTCGCCATAAACCGATCGCACTCGTCAGGCGCCTCTCGATGTATCGCAAACAGAGGAAATAAAATGAATACAACCTCTTCGCCTTCGGTGATCCTTCCCACCGGAAAGGGTTATGTGGTCTTGCTCAGCGGCGGCCTGGACTCGTCCGTGCTGGCTTTCTGCTTTGCGCGCGCCGGCCTGCCCATCAAGGCTCTCACTATCGATTATGGCCAGCGGCATTCCAAGGAACAGAACGCCGCCAAGGACATTGCCGCGGCGTTGAACATCGATCACAAGATTCTCTCCCTCGGTGAGCTGCGGCCCATTTTGGGCGAAGGTTCCTCACTGCTCAACCAGGGCATGACGATACCAGAGGGACACTATGCGGACGAATCGATGAAGTCGACCGTGGTCCCAAACCGCAATATGATTCTGCTCAGCATCGCTACTGCGTGGTCGATCGCATCGGGCCTGGAAGGTGTGGCCTATGCCGCTCACGCCGGCGACCACGCCATATATCCAGACTGCCGGCCCGCATTCGCCGACGCAATGAACGATGCCATCAAACTCTGCGACTATACCAGGCAAGAACTGGTTCGGCCATTCGTGTCGTTGACAAAAGCCGACATTGTGAAAGTGGGCGTCTCTCTGGGCGTGCCATTCGAACGAACGTGGTCGTGCTACAACGGACGCGCAGCTCACTGCGGCAAGTGCGGAACATGTTTCGAACGGATAGAGGCGTTCGAACTCGCAGGGGCGCCGGACCCGACCCGCTACGCACCCCGCTAGCCGAGCGCTTTTTTTTCGGGAACCATGTCGAAGCAGCCGGGCCTGGGCCGTCATAGTTGTAGATGCACTACACAATTCTGGCTTTCGAAACGAAGGAAGATTTCGCGATACGCAACGATCCGGATCCGGTAAAGCGGGACGAATACTGGGCTGCGTGGCCACGCTACGGGAACGCATTGAGGGCGGCCGGCGTGTTTGTCTGCGGCGCAGGTTTGCAACCGCCCGAGACGGCGGCGCGCATCGATTTCCCGGACGGGCAGGCGCGCGTGCAGGACGGTCCATATGCGGATACCAAAGAGCAGTTGGGCGGATTCTGCGTCATCGACGTGCCGGATCTCGACACCGCTCTCGAATGGGCCGCGCGGTGTCCTCGCGCGCCGGGCCGAATCGTCGAGGTCCGGCCCAACGTCCCGCCGATGAGTTAGTGTAGTGCGTCACAAATGTTGACCGGTAAAAGGTGGGGCGGACGCCCCCCGTCCGCGCCGGACCCCCGGTCCGGCTGTCCAAAATACAACCAAAAGGCCGACGAGGGCGTCGTCCGCGGACCTGGGGTCCGCCCCACAGGCTGTCCGAAAGGTACCGGATTTCCGGCGCACCACCCCAGCACGCGAATGGCAAAATAGTTGGAATGGACGCGCGGCAGGCCGTCGAACAGGTTGCTCGCGATTCCTACGGCCGGTTGATCGCAATTCTGGCGTCGCGCTCCCATGACCTTGCCGCGGCCGAGGACGCATTGGGCGATGCGTTTCGCGCCGCCCTCGAACATTGGCCCGGCAACGGCATCCCCTCCAAACCGGAAGCGTGGCTGCTGACCACCGCGCGGCGGCGCCTGATTGACCAAGCCCGCCACGCCCAAGTGCAGGCGGACGCCGGCGCGGCCCTCATCGCATTAGCGAACGAAGGCCAGACCCTGGCCGCGTCCGAGGCCTTCTTTCCCGACGAGCGATTGAAGTTGCTGTTTGTTTGCGCGCATCCCGCAATCGACGCGGCCGCGCGCACGCCGCTCATGCTGCAAACGGTGCTGGGCTTGGATTCCGCGCGCATCGCCTCGGCGTTTCTGGTTCAGCCGGCCGCAATGAGTCAGCGGCTGACGCGCGCAAAGGCCAAGATTCGAGACGCGGGAATTGCTTTCGAAGTCCCCGAAGCGAACCAGTTGCCGGCCCGGCTCGATGCAGTGCTGGAGGCGATCTACGCAGCCTATGGCAGCGGTTGGGACGATGTCCCTGGCGCGGATGCCCGGCGCAAAGGGCTGACCTCTGAAGCGATCTATCTGGGCCGGCTGCTATTGCAACTCATGCCGTCACAGCCGGAAGTGCAGGGCTTGCTGGCGCTGATGCTGCATTGCGAGGCGCGAAGATGCGCGCGGCGGACAGCGTCCGGTGAATTCGTTCCGCTTTCCGAACAGGACACCGCGCTGTGGTCGCGAGAGACGATCGCCGAGGCCGAGCGTCTTCTGTGCGCGGCGTCGTGCGCGCAGCGGATAGGGCGCTTTCAGCTCGAGGCGGCGATCCAATCCGCGCACGCCCAGCGGGCCAAAACGGGCGAGACCGATTGGGAAGCGGTTGCGCTGATGTACGAAGGACTGGTGCGGATTATCCCAACCGTCGGCGCGTTGGTGGGCCGCGCCGCCGCTATCGCCGAGGCTCGCGGCGCCGCAGCCGGGTGGAGTCTGCTGGAGGCGATCCCGCGTGAAGCGGTGAAGGCATATCAACCCTACTGGGCCCTGGCCGCTCACCTGCTTTCTCGAGTTGGACGGACCGCTGAGGCTGGCGACGCCTATGAGCGTGCGATCGGACTATGTGGCGATCCGGCGGTGCGTGAGTTTTTGTTGCGCCGCGCACGCGCCGGCTAAATCTCAATCTCGCATCCTTCGTACGCACAAGAAACTTCCATGCCGGACCCAAGGTCCTTCGCCAACTTGCGCGCCCGCTGCTCGATGTTCTCCACGAACAGATCGTCATGCGATGGATCGTGATGCGTCAGAAAAAGCCTGCGAACCCCGGCCGCCACCGCCAACTCCACAACGTAGGCGAAAGTGCTGTGTCCCCAATTCTTCTTAGCCGGATATTCTTCCGGCGTGTATTGCGATTCGTGAATCACCAGGTCCGCATCCTTCATGTACTCGGCGTGCCGGCGGTCGCCGCCTTCCAATATCGATTCGAACCTGCCCGGCACGGCCCCTTCGCGCCACACGCCTTCGTAGAACGGTTCGTGATCGCTTAGGTAGAGAACCGAAACGCCGTGCGCCTCAATCCGGTATCCCAGCGTGGGCGACGGATGATTCATGCTCTGCGCGCAGATCTTCACTCCGCTGATTTCGTGCGTTCCCTCGGCCAGGTCCTGATAGGCGATGCGCGCCGCCAGTTGGCTCAATTCCACGGGGAAATAATGATGCTCCATTTGACCGGAGAGCACGTCATGCAGCGAGAGGTGGCTTCCTTCGGGTCCGTAGACGGTGAAGTGATTGCCCGGCATGAACAGCGGCGCAAAAAACGGGAAGCCCTGGATATGGTCCCAGTGCGTGTGGGTGAACAGAATCGCGGCGGAGATCGGGCCGGTTGCGTTGGCGATCAAGTGGTTGCCCAGCAGCCGCGCGCCGGTGCCGCAATCCATGATTATGTGCGCGCCCGCATCGCTCGTCAGCCCGATGCAGGAAGTATTGCCGCCGAAATGATTGGTCCCCGGGCCGGGCGTTGCGATCGATCCTCGGGTACCCCAAAAGCGCAGGCGCATTCGGATTCTTTCCGTTTCGCCAAGTATACCGCCATAGTGGGGCAGGATGGCATCCTGCCGCCGATTGGTAATCGGCGTTTTTTGCTAAGGATGAATCGCCAACGTGACACTTGCTTGCGTAGCAATTCCCCCAATGGTCACCACCACCGGCGCCGCCGCCCCCGTCGTACTGCCCGCCGGCACCGTGACATTGATTTGCAGCAAACCCAGAATCGATCCCGGGATTGGCCCGGCATAAGCCACCACCGCGGCCGCGCCGCCAATCGTCACCACCGGCAGCGGACTCACCTGCGGCAGAGGCGACAACATCGGCGGAATCACGTACCCGGTGTTGGTCGCCCCCGCCAGCGGCGCCGCGTTGTAATTCCCTTCGCCGGTCAAATACAGGATCACCGTATCGCCGATCCTGGCGGTATTGGTGCTGGAATTCAGGCTGTACAACATCGTAGTTGCGTTAAAGTTGAGGGCCGCCGCTTGTCCCGCGCCCGATCCGTCGGCGGTGAAAATTCCCGGCGCAGCCGCCGCGATTGTCACCACGCCATTGGCAGGCGGGTTGGCCGCATTGGTGACCACCACCGCTTTCCCGATACCCGCCGTCGCCTCGTACGGAACCTGAATCGAAATCTGATTCTGACTCACATAGATCAGCGGCGCGGCTTTTCCATCCACGGTCACCGTCACTCCACCGAGCGTAGTGTCCACATAGCCATTCGTGATTGTCAGCGAGGCAGGCGTCGAAGGCCCGATGTTCACGCCGAAAATGGTGGCCAGTTCTCCGGGACTCACCGATCCCGAAACGTAGCTGGCGGCATTCACCACCGCCTGAATCGACGCAACATTCGCGACCGTGACCGGCGACGTCACCGAGTCGCCTCCCGGCGCCGGATTCGACACCAACACATTCAACGTGGCCGCCACAGTCGACAGGCTCGCAGGCACAACGGCCAACAGCGCCGTCGGACTCAAGACCGTAGTCGTCAAGGGCGCCGCGGCCCCTTGCACCTTGGCCACCGTCGCCGCATAAAAATTAGTTCCGCGGATCGTGATGGTTTGCGCGCCGCCATTGATCGGCAATGTCCCCGGCCACACGCTCGCGATCGTGGGCTTGGTGCTGTTCACCGTCAGACTCACCGTGACGCTCTGCGCCTTGGCGCCCGCGCCCGCCGCCGTCACCGTGATTTTTCCCACGTACGGCGCGGTTTGCGGCACGAGGCTGGACGCGTCCACGGAAATCGTGAGAACTTCCCGCTCACCCGGCAGCACTACTCCAACCGTGGGACTAACCGTCAGCCAGGCCGCGCCCGAGGCAGCCGAGAATGAAATGGGCGTTCCGTTGGTGGAGAGCGTCACGGTCTGCGCCGCCGTTGGAATCGGCGGGGCCGCGAAATTCAGCGTGGCCGCGCTCAAGGTCACCGTCGATGGCGGCGAACTCACCGCCAACGTCACCGGAATGTTCAATGGATTCGTAACGCCAGTCGCGGTTACCGTGACCGTTGCATTGTACGTACCCACCGCCAGACTGGTCGGATTGGCGCGCAAGCTCAAGCTCCCGGGCATCTTACCGCTATCCGGACTGACCGTCAGCCAAAGCGTATTCATTCCGGTGATGGCGGTAGTGAACGCCGGAGTGCCCGCATTCGTCTTCACGGAGACGGTTTGCGCGGCCGGCAGCGCCGCTCCTATCTGATAAGTGAAGCTCGCGTTCACCGGCGCAGCCGTTACCGCGACGGTTTGCGCCTGGACACCGAGCGCGGCCGCGCAACAAAGCAGGAATACCTTACTCACAGGGTGCTTATCGGCCACTACACTATAAACGTGAAAGATTTCGCGTTTCTCTTCGACCTCGACGGCGTAATCGTCGATTCGATGCCCGTTCACACCCGAGCCTGGAGCGCCTATTTGCAGCAACTCGGCCTGCCCGCCACCGATGCCGCCATCGAGTCGCGCATGCACGGCAAACGCAACGACGACATCGTGGCGGATTTCATCGGACGCGGCCTCGACGCGGCCGCGGTTTTTGAGCACGGCGCAGCCAAAGAGCGGCTCTTCCGCCAACTCATGAAAACCCGATTGAAAGAGCGCCTGGTGCGCGGTATTGAAGAGTTTCTGGCGCGCTTCGAAGGCATCCCCATGGCCGTGGCTTCGAATGCCGAGCCGGCCAACATCGACTTCGTTTTGGACGGCGCGGGCTTGCGCTCGCGTTTTCGCGTAATTGTGGACGGGCAGCAAGTGGACCGCCCCAAGCCCTTCCCGGACGTCTACCTTCGCGCGGCCGCCCTGTTAGACGTCAGCCCCGGGAACTGCATAGTGTTTGAGGATTCCCCGGCCGGCGTCGCGGCGGGCCGTGCAGCGGGCATGCGTGTAGTTGGCGTTCAAACCCATTCCGCCAATCTGCCGGATGTGGACTTCTCCATTCACGATTTCGAGGATCGCAACCTCGAAGCATGGCTCCGTGACGCGGCCTTCAGGCCAATGCCATTTAGTTTCCCCATTCCCCCACAGAATTAGTGGGGCGGGTCCCCTGACCCGCGCCGGGCGCCCTCGCCCGGCTTGTCGACGTTTCATCGAAATCCGAAGGCCGGCCAGGGGCCGTCCGCGGACGCGGGCGTCCGCCCCACAAAACTGTCCGCGCCACGGGAGTTTTTAGAGTTCCGGGTAAAACTCGAAAAACGCGTCCAGCGACTGCATCAACTGCCCGCGGATCTCGTCCTCTCCGCCCTCGATCAGGTGCAGCGTCACGTGCGCCTTCTTTCCATTCTTGAGCGTTATTTCCGCATCCTGCAACGCTTCGATTTCATCTGCTGGAAGAAGACGCATGCCGTACACTAGCGCCAGTTTTGCCATGCCTTATTCTAGCGGCTGATGCGCGGGGCGAATTGGCGGTAAAATGAAGGAACAACCGCGCGCGTGTGGGCGTATTGGATCACAAGCGGTAGTGTTGGTGAATGATGAGATCGGCAGCCGAGTCGAGTGAACGGGACGCCAACAACACCGCTTCGCCCGCGGAGATTTCAGTCGAATCCATTCGAGCGGCGCTCGAGAAAATCCTCGCCAGTCACGGTTTTGCCAATGCCGACCGGCTGAGCCGCTTCATACGCTACGTGGTCGAAGAGACGCTCAACGGCCAGACCGACAAGCTGAAGGAATCGCTGCTGGGCATCGATGTTTTCGGACGCAAGCCCACTTACGATCCGCGCGTGGATGCCGTGGTTCGCACCGAAGCGGTGAAGCTGCGGGCGCGGCTGCGCGATTATTACGAGTCGGAAGGCCGCGAGGATGAAGTCGTGATCGACTTGCCGAAAGGCGGCTATATTCCCGCTTTTCGCATTCGCGAAAAACTTGCCGAACCGGTGACGCCCGCCGAAGACGTTGTGGAAAAACCAACGCTTCCGGATTGGCGGCCGGTGCTGGCAGGCGCGCTGATTGTAGCCGTGCTGGCTGCCACGATTTACTTTGCCATGCGCGGACGCGGCCGCACGGTCGATTCACGTGGAACCGAGCTTTCGTCCATCGCGGTGCTGCCCTTCGCGGACCTGAGTCCGGACAAGGACCAGGAATATTTCTGCGACGGCATGACCGAAGAGATCATCGACGCGCTTTCGAAAATCGGCGGCGTGCGCGTGGTCGCCCGCACGTCGTCGTTCGCTTTCAAAGGCAAGCAACAGGACATTCGCGAAATCGGAAAGAAGCTGAATGTCGCCGCGGTGCTGGAGGGCAGCGTTCGCAAGGATGGCAACCGTCTGCGCGTGACGGCGCAACTGAACGGCGTCGCCGACGGGTATCATCTCTGGTCTGAAACCTACGAGCGCGAACTGAAAGATGTGTTCGCGGTGCAGGATGAAATTTCCCGCGCGATCGTCAATACGCTGCAGTTGAAGCTCGCCAAATCCAGCCGCGAATTGAATGCTTCGCCCGAAAACATTCAAGCGTATGAACTGTATCTTCAGGGCCGTTATCACTGGCGTCGATGGAGAACCGAGGGCGCCGAGCAAGCCATCCATTATTTTGAAGCGGCCATTCAGAAAGATCCGAAGTACGCGGCGGCGTATGCCGGCTTGGCCGAATCGTATTGCTGGCTTGGATTCTTTGGCGCGCTTCCGCCGAACGAGGCGATGCCCAAAGCACGGCAGGCTGCGCAAAAAGCGTTGGCGCTGGACGATTCGCTGGCGGAAGCGCACACCGCGCTCGCGTATGTGAAAACGCTCTACGAATTCGACTGGCCGACGGCCGAGCGCGAATTCAAACGCGCCATCCAACTGAACTCGGGCGATGCGGACGCGCATTTTGGATATGGCATCACCTATTTGGCGCCGTTGGGACGCACCGACGAATCCGTGAAGGAAATGCAGATTGCGTTGGGGCTCGATCCTTTATCGCCGATCGAAGTTACCTATCTGGGCCTGGCGTACCAATTCGCCGGCAATCGCGTGGAAGCCACCGCGGAATATAAGAGGGCGCTGGAACTGGATCCGAACTTTGTGGAAGCGCGATTAAGCCTGGCGAATTGTTATCTCGATCAACCGGGCCTCAAGGAATTCTCCGCCCAGTTGGACTTGGCCGAGGGGCTGGCGCATGAGAGCAGAATCGATCTCGCTCGCGCTCTCGGGTATGTAATTCAAGGACGCAAGGCCGAGGCGTTGCAGTTGGTCCACAAATGGGAAAAGCCGGAAGCCGGAGCATTCGTGCGGTCAACTTCGATCGCCGGCGTCTATGCGAGCCTGGGCGACCGCGAGCAAATGTACGCGTGGTTGGACAAAGCGTACGCGGATCGCGACGGCATGCTGGCGTACACGAACAGCCAGGGCTCGCTGCGGCGCTACCGGTCGGAGCCGCGATTCATCGCTTTAGAAAAGAAATTGGGATTGCCAACCGCGGCCGCGAAGTAGTGGTAGGGACGGGCAGATTCGAACTGCCGACCTGTCGCTTAGGAGGCGACCGCTCTATCCATCTGAGCTACGTCCCCACAATTCGCACATCCCGATTTTACCAGCGCTTCAGGCCCTTCTGCCCGATGTCCCGGCGGTAGTGCATTCCGTCGAAGTGGATTTTCTGAACTTGGCCGTAGGTGTTTTCAATTGCCGACGGGAGTGTTGGACCGCTGGCCGTGACTCCCAGCACGCGGCCACCGGATGTCACCAGGTCGCCGTTCACTTGTTTTGTTCCGGCGTGAAATACGGTCGCGTTTTCGACGTGGTTGAGTCCTGTGATTTTATCGCCGCTTCGAACTGAACCGGGGTAGCCGGCGGCGGCAAGCACCACACACACGGATGGGTCGGGCCGCCACTTCAATTCGGATTCGTTGAGCTGACCGTTTGTTGCGGCGAAGAGCGGCTCGACAAAATCGGATTCCATGCGATGCATCAGCACCTGCGTTTCGGGGTCGCCCAGGCGCGCGTTGAATTCGAGGACTTTCGGACCTTGCGCGGTCATCATCAGGCCTGCGTAGAGGAACCCGGTGAAGGGTTGCCCTTCGGCTCGCATCTGATCGATCGCCGGGCGGATGACTTGGGCCATGATCATTGCTTCTTGGAAATCGCTTAGGATTTTGCCGTCGCAGTAGGCGCCCATTCCGCCGGTGTTGGGTCCGGTGTCGCCGTCGAAGACTGCCTTGTGATCTTGCGTTGGCTCGAGCGGCAGGATATTTGCGCCGTCGCTCAAGACGATGAAGCTTACTTCCTCGCCGGTCAGGAATTCTTCAATCACCAACGTCGAGCCGAGCTGCGTGATCCCCTGCTCGGCTTCAGATTGTGAATTGGCGATGATGACGCCTTTGCCGGCGGCGAGTCCGTCGGCTTTGAGGACAACTGGCAGATCGAAGTCGCGGAGCTTTTCGCGGGCGTGATCGATGGTCGCGACGGTCGCGTATCGAGCGGTCGGAATTGCGGCGCGAAGCATGAAATCTTTCGCGAATGCTTTGCTGGCTTCCAGTCGGGCGGCGGCGGCGGTAGGGCCGAAGATGCGGCGGCCTTTTGCGCGGAACTGGTCGACGATTCCCGCAGCGAGCGGCGCTTCGGGGCCGACGACGGTCAGGTCGGCGTCGATGGATTCGGCCGCTGCCAGATAGTCGGTGGTCGCGAGGCACGTGGCAACCTGTGCGATTCCTGGATTGCCAGGCGCCGCGTATAAATCAGATGTATTGGGGCTCTGCGCCAGCTTCCAGCAAAGCGCGTGCTCGCGGCCGCCCGCGCCGATTACCAGGATTTTCAGTCGATGCTCCTCTTGTGGGGCAGATTGGTAATCTGCCGACGATTGTTAAATCGGCCTGTGGCGGCAAGCCGATTTGACAATCGGCGGCAGGTTACCAACCTGCCCCACAAACTAACACAGGCAGGAATACGTGTGCCACACTTGAATTGAAAGCGTCATGAAGTCTTCCAAGTACGACGTTATCGTGGTGGGCGCCGGACATGCCGGCTGCGAGGCTGCGCGCGCTTGCGCCCGCATGGGCCTGCGGACCGCCATGATCACCATGAATCTCGATTTGATTGCACAGATGTCCTGCAATCCCGCGGTCGGTGGCATCGCCAAGGGCCACTTGGTGCGCGAGATCGATGCGTTGGGCGGCGTCATGGGCGAAGTCACGGACGCCGTCGGGATTCAATTTAGGCTTTTAAATACCAGCCGCGGGCCGGCGGTCTGGTCGCCGCGGGCGCAGTGCGACAAGAAGCAGTATCGCATTCGCATGCGCGAGGTGCTGGAAGGCGAGCCGAATCTGAGAATTCTGCAGGCGGAAGTGGCCCAGTTGGTGATCGAAGATTCGGGGCGCCGGCGGGTTACCGGCGTGCTGTTGCGCGACGGGCGGACGGTTTCGAGTGAAGCGGTCATCGTCACCACCGGGACATTCTTAAACGGGCTGGCGCATGTCGGCGAGATGAAATATAGCTGCGGGCGCAATGGGGAAGCGCCGTCAAATCTGCTCGGGGACCAGTTGCGGACGCTGGGCCTGCCCTGGGCCCGGCTCAAGACGGGCACGCCTCCGCGACTGGATGGCCGGACGATAGACTGGTCCCGGTTTGAAGCGCAACCCGGCGATGCGGCGCCGACTCCGTTTTCCTTCCTTACTGAGAAGATCGAACGCGAACAGATTAAATGTTATATAACTTACACTTCTGATGCGACGCTTCAGATTCTTAGAGATAGCATAGCGCGATCACCGCTGTATAGCGGCCAGATTGAGGGAGTTGGCCCTCGCTATTGCCCATCCATTGAAGACAAGGTAGTCAAGTTTCCCGACAAAACACGGCACCAGATTTTTCTGGAGCCAGAGGGTCTGGACACCTACGAAGTGTATGTGAACGGCATGTCGACCAGCATGCCGGTCGATGTTCAAACCGCGATGGTGGCCTCGATCCCGGGCTTGGAAAATGCCGAGATGATCCGGCCGGGGTACGCGATTGAGTACGACGCGATCGATCCTCGGGAGTTGGATCACACCTTGCAGGTGAAGTCGATAGAGGGACTTTATCTTGCTGGTCAGATCAATGGGACGTCGGGTTATGAGGAGGCTGCCTGCCAGGGCTTGACGGCTGGTATTAATGCAGCTTGCCGGTTAGGGAACCGCGCAGCAATGATTGTCGGGCGGACCGAGGGCTACACGGGAATCCTGATCGACGACCTGATCAACAAGGGAGCCGACGAGCCGTACCGGATGTTTACATCGAGGGCCGAGTTTCGGCTACATTTGCGGATCGATAATGCCGATGAACGATTGACACCACTGGGCCGAAAGGCCGGGCTGGTGGATGATAAGCGTTGGGGTGTATTTCTGCGCAAGCAAGCGCAGAAGCAACGGCTGGCGAAACTGCTGGGCGCGACGCGTGTGGATCCAGCAGTGTTCCCGGAGCTTGAGACATCTGGAGACGACCGGCCTACGCTGCTTCAATGGCTGCGGCGGCCGGAGGCGAAAATTGCCTGCTTGTCGGCTTGGATTCGGCAGGCGCTCGATGAAGAGCCGGTGCATGGCGTCGTTACAACCATTGAGACTGAGGCAAAATATGCCGGCTACATTGCGCAGCAAGAGCGGCAGATTGACCGGTTGAAAGATTCGGAGCGCCGACGGATTCCACCTGAGTTCGAGTTTGCGCAGATTCCTGGGCTGTCGACGGAAGTGAAGCAGAAGCTGGATCGCGTTCGGCCGGAGACACTGGGGCAAGCTGGCCGGATTCCGGGCGTAACGCCTGCGGCAATTGCGGTGCTGGATGTTTATCTGAGCCTGGGTGTCCGAGTCTGAAAAGATGCCGGTTGCGGCGTGGTTCGCGGACCTGCTGAAGCGTGAGCTTCGAGGGCACGTTGATTTGTCGGATTCTCAGATCGCGCAACTTCACGAGCACTACGAGCTGCTGCAGCGCTGGAATCGGAAAATCAATCTGACTGCTATTCCTTCTGGGCCGGAGGCGGTGGTTCGCCACTATTGCGAGTCGCTTTTCTTTGCGGCGAATTTGCCGGTCACAGAGGGAGCAAATATTGCGGATCTAGGCTCCGGAGCGGGGTTTCCGGGGGTTCCAGCGGCCATTCTCAAGCCGGAGTGGACTGTGGCTCTGATAGAATCTCACCAGAGGAAGGCGGTGTTTCTGAGGGAGGCGACTCGCGGTCTAAGCAATATTCGAGTTCTGCCAAACCGTGCGGAAGAAGTTTTAGAGACTTTCGATTGGCTGGTGTCCCGCGCGGTAGATCCGGCTGGCGTCGTTGGAAATATCCCTCGAATGGCTCCGAACGTGGGGCTAATGTTGGGTGAAGAGGATTGGTTGGCAATTAGGACTATCTCTACGATTGCGTGGGCTGAACCGATTCGGTTACCTTGGGGAGACCGAAGATTATGCATTGTGGGGCAGGTTGGTAACCTGCCGCCGATTTTTAATCGGCCTGTTTCGTGACGCCGATTTACAATCGGCGGCAGGTTACCAACCCGCCCCACAATACAATGTTCCACGTGGAACATAGACGGAGCGAAACTTGGGTAAAGTAATCGCAATAGCAAATCAAAAGGGCGGAGTGGGGAAGACCACAACCGCCATCAATCTGGGCGCGTCACTAGCTGCCAACGACTTACGCGTGCTTCTTGTCGATTCCGACCCGCAAGGCAACGCTACTACAGGTGTAGGTATTGCCAAGGGAGACAACAGGCCAACACTCTATCAAGTGCTTTTGGATGAACAATATATCGAAGCAGCCATCACGAAAACAGAGTTTGAAGGGCTGGATATTGTGCCTTCGGACAGGAATTTGGTTGCTGTCAATCTCGAACTTGTAGACCGTGATAACCGCGAATCAAAGCTCCGCGACAAACTGGCAACGGTGCGCGACCGCTACCACTTCATTCTCATTGACTGCCCGCCCGCCCTCGATCTGCTAACCCTCAACGCCCTGGTTGCCGCGGATTCCATTCTGATCCCGATTCAGTGCGAGTTTTTCGCACTGGAAGGCGTTTCCCAACTCCTCGACACAATTGAACGCGTACGCGAGGGTTTTGGCAGCAGCATCAAGATTGAAGGCGTATTGCTCACCATGTACGACGAGCGAATGAACCTCACCCGCCAGGTAGAGCAGGATCTCCGGCAATTCTTTGAGCAGAGCGTCTTTCAAACCGTGATTCCCCGCAGTATCCGCCTTGCCGAGGCGCCCAGCTTCGGCAAGCCCATTCTTTCGTATGACCTGCGCTCTCGCGGCGCCGAGAGCTACATTCAACTGGCAAAGGAGATCCTGGCCCATGAACAAAGCGCCGGACAAGCAACGCAAAGCCTTGGGTAAGGGCCTTTCCGCCCTGCTGCCAACTCGGGCCACACACTATGTTCCCGAGGAACCACCGGTGCAAGAGCAGGGCACGCGAGTGGGAAACATCCCGATTTCGCAAATCGAACCCAATCCGCTGCAACCCCGCAACGTATTCGACCCTTCGCGCTTGCAGGAGCTGGCTAACTCAATACAAGCAAATGGGATAATCCAGCCGCTCATCGTTCGGAGTAAAGGCGACCGCTTTGAATTGATCGCCGGCGAACGGCGCCTGAGGGCCGCCCAACTCGCAGGATTGTCCGACGTTCCCGCCATCGTGCAAGATTATGCCGACGAGCGGATGCTCGAAATCGCGCTCGTTGAAAACATCCAGCGCGAGGATCTCAATCCCATGGAAACCGCGCAAGCTCTCGACCGCCTGGCTCAAGAGATGCACCTCAGCCACGAAGAAATCGCCAACCGCACGGGCAAGGATCGCACAACCATCACCAATCTGATCCGGCTGTTGCGGCTGCCCGGCGATGTTCAATTGTTGCTGGCCGAACGCCGGCTTTCCATGGGGCATGCGCGGGCGATCCTCGGCCTGGCCACTCCCGAGATGCAAACCCAGCTTGCCGAAAAGGCGTCGGCGCAAGGCTATTCGGTCCGGCAGGTGGAGCGGCTGGTCAAGAAGATAAACGAACCCAGGGAACCGGCCGAAGATGCACTGGAAGATCCGAACGTCAAGGCCGCCATAAAAGAGCTGGAGGGCATTCTCGGCACGCGCGTACGGATCGTCCAGAAAACTGATCAGCGCGGACGCCTCGAGATCGAATATTACTCACAGGAAGATTTACAGCGGCTCTATGAGCTGCTCTCGTCAACTGCCAGGATTGAATGATGGTGCCGGCGGTAGGACTCGAACCTACGACCTACGGATTATGAGACCGTCGCTCTAACCACCTGAGCTACGCCGGCAAACGGCTTCTTCTCAAGGGTATGCGGAGCTTCGCCACGGTGTCAACCCAGCTACGCTAAATCATTAAAACGCTTGACATTAACCAAAGATTAGGTTATCTTAATAATGAGGTTGGGCTTTCCCGACGGGATCCCAGCCCGAAGAAGTCGTTAACTAGGAGGTTTGTTATAGACATCGACAACGATTACCTCTCAGGGCGGCTACCGGCTTCCTCGACTTGGCTTTCCCAAAGCGGATAATGCAGGGTGAGAAATAAGGCTCACCGGCTGGGCGGTGCCTACACCGCATCTCAAATTGCCGAGGGGCGCACAGCAGGGGTTGGCGACCGCCCTGAATCTCTATTTGACAGTCCCTTTTTCCCTCCAGTAGATTCGAGTTAGTGCCCCAGCCAGTTGTAGAATTTCGCGGCGTCTCGAAGAGTTACCCTATTTACTCGTCGCCCAGTGCGCGCCTAAAGGAACTGGCTTCTCTCAATCGGATTTCCTTCCATCGCGATTTCTGGGCGTTGCGCGATATCAATTTTCAAATTCACGCGGGCGAGACTTTCTGCGTCATCGGCGAAAATGGCTCGGGCAAGAGCACGCTGTTGCAGATGGTCGCGGGCATCCTGCATCCTACGCAAGGCGACGTCACTGTTCGCGGACGAGTAGCCGCGTTGCTCGAACTCGGAGCGGGGTTCAATCCGGAATTTACCGGGCGCGACAACGTCCACGTCAACGCCGCCATTCTCGGGCTCACGCGCCGCGAGATCGATCTCAAGTTCAAAGACATCGAAGACTTCGCGGAAATCGGCGAGTTCATCGATCAGCCGGTGAAAACTTATTCGAGCGGCATGGCGGTGAGGCTGGCCTTCGCTGTCGCGATTCATGTGGACCCCGAGGTTCTGCTGGTGGACGAAGCGCTGGCGGTCGGCGACATTTACTTTCATCAGCGCTGCATGCGCAAAGTGCACGAGCTGCGCGAAAAGGGCGTGACTATTCTTTTCGTGTCGCACGCCATGGGGGAAGTGAAGTCCATCGGCGATCGCGCGATGTGGTTGGAGTCCGGCCACATCAAGGACATCGGCAACACCGATCGGGTGGTGACGAAATACCTGGCTGCCATGTTCGAGAAAGATACGGCGTACCTCAGCACGGCGCATCGCCAGGCTCAGCATGATTCGCAAGGTCCGGTGAAGGCGCCGGAAATTGTCGACACTATTCCGAATATCGACCACCGGTTCGGGGATGGACGCGCGGAAGTGCTGGGCATCGCGGTGCTCGATCTGGCGGGGCAGCCGATCCACTTGCTGGAACCGCTGTCGCCCATCATCGTGCGGATCAGCGTCTGCGCACGCCAGGATATTACACTGCCCATAGTGGGATTCATTATGCGGAACCACATGGGTCTCGATTTTGCCGGCACCAACACGGCCCGTGAAAGCTGCGACATTCCGGCCATGTCGGCGGGCGACATTTATACGGTCGACTTCCATTTGCAACTCCCCGAACTATATCCTTCGTCGTTTTCCTTTTCACCAGCAATCGCCGACGGGACGCTGCACGGCTACACCACTTGCGATTGGATCGATAACGCGATCGTGCTGCAGATGAGTCCGACGGATGGAGAGATTTACGGACACCTTCACCTGCCGTGCCGCGTGGAGTTAAACCGGTGCATAGCGCGGCCCGCTGCTATGTCCCACGCGGAGCCGAAAGTTGGTTGAGTTCACTGGCGAGCGGGTAATTCCGGGACAGGTGGATGACGATCTTTGGAGTGAGCATGTCGCGCGCTATGCTTTTGCGCGGCGCTTTGCGGAGGGGCGGCGAGTGCTGGATGCGGGATCCGGCACTGGCTACGGGGCGGCAGAACTTTCGCAATCCGGGGACTCTGTTGTGGGGTTGGAAATCGATCGGGATGCCGTCGAGTTCGCGCGTTCCAACTATCCTCTTTCCAATTTGAACTTCGAGGCTGGGTCATGCACGGCCATGCCCTTCGCCGCGCAGAGCTTCGACCTGATTGTTGCGTTTGAGGTGATCGAACACCTGGCGGAGTTCCGCAAGTTTCTGGATGAGTGCGCGCGCGTACTGTCGCCGCGAGGCATATTCATTGTCTCTTCCCCGAACAAAAAATATTACGAAGCATCGCGCGCCGAGACTGGGCCAAACCCTTATCATCGGCATGAGTTTGAGCCGGAGGAATTTCAAAGCGAATTGCGCCGCTGTTTTCCCGAAGTGCAACTGCTGTTGCAGAACCGCGTGGAGTCGTTCGCGTTTCATCCGGCACATACTTTCTGGCCGGCCGACGCCCGCATTGATGGCGGCGGCGGAAGTGCGCTAGACGCACATTTCCTCATCGGCATTTGCGCATTCGAAGCGCTGTCCGGCTTGCGATCGTTCATCTACGTTCCTAAGGCCGCTAATCTTTTGCGCGAGCGCGAACAACACGTACAGCTTCTCGAAGATCAGTTGGCGCTCAACAAGAAGTGGTTCGCCGAAACGCAGGCCGAGCGCGATTCTTTGCTCGATCTTTACCGCCGGCAGAAGGAAGAAGTGGAGGCGCGCAACCGGTGGGGGGAAAAACTCAATAGCGAAATCGACGCGGTCAAGCAACGCGTCGTCCAAGTGCAGGGCGAGCTCGCCGCCGAGCAGGAATCCGCGCACGCCACGGTGGCCGGTTATGAGGCCAAGATCGCGGAGCTCGAAGCGGAAAATCTAGCCAAGACCGAATGGGCGCGCTCCACCGAAGCGCGGCTCACAAAAGAGATCGAGGACAAGTCGCGTGAATTGGCCGAATGCGTGCGATTGCTTTCCTCGGCTGAAGCGACCGTCGAGGAGCGGACGCTCTGGGCGCAGCGCGTGGAAGCACAACTCAGTCTTATTGGCGCCTCGCGATGGCTCAAGCTCGGCCGCAAGCTGGGGTTCGGACCAGTGATCGACCGGTGAGAAATTTCCTTACTATCCTCTGGCGGCTGATCAAGTCGCTGCCGCTGCTGCTCATCTCGCCGTTATTGATGCTGATCGCCATCGCTGCGATCGCCGTCTCGGATTTGTTTGGCGGTTTCCGCGGCAGAGATGCCACAAAAGATCGGCGATGCTCTCACACATCCGCCACCGTTGTGATTCCGAACTGGAATGGCCGCGACCTTCTCGCAAAGTATCTGCCGTCGGTCGTCGAGGCGCTGTCCGGCAATCCGGATAACGAAATTATTGTGGTGGATAATGCATCGACCGATGGCAGCACCGAGTTTCTGCGCGAACATTTTCTTTCGATAAAGGTGCTGGAACTCGATCGCAATCTGGGATTCGGCGGCGGCTCGAACACCGGCTTTCGCGCGGCGCGGAATGACATTGTTGTATTGCTCAACAGCGACATGCGCGTGCAGCCGGATTTTCTGGAGCCGCTGCTCGAGCCGTTCGGCGACGAAAAGGTTTTCGCCGTAGCTTGTCAGATCTATTTCACCGATGCGAACAAGGTCCGCGAAGAGACGGGCCTCACACAGGGCTGGTGGGAAAACGGTGGACTGCGCGTCCGGCATCGCGACGATCCGGCGATCGCCGGCGCTTATCCATGCTTCTACGGCGGCGGTGGTTCGTGCGCATTCGATCGCCGGAAATTCCTGGAACTCGGCGGCTTCGATGGGCTGCTGCGTCCGTTCTATCTGGAAGACACCGATGTTGGATATCTGGCGTGGAAGCGAGGCTGGAAGGTGCTCTACCAGCCGCGCAGCGTGGTTTTTCACGAGCACCGCGGTACGATCGGCCGGCGATTCTCGCAAGCGCAAATCGATCGCGTCCTGAAGAAGAATTTCATTTTGTTTTGCTGGAAAAACATCCATGAGTGGCCGCGCCTATGGTCGCATTTCGTGTTCACATTTGCGGGCGCAGTCTTGAGCCTGCTCTTTGGCGACTCTCCGGAACGCGCTAATCTCTTCGGCCTGTGGCGGGCATTCTGCCAGTTGCCCGGGGCGCTTCGTTCACGATCGCGGGCGCGCGCTCTGGCCACCATCAACGACACCGAGGCGTTTCGCCGGCCGCTCGGCGGATATTTTCGCGACCGCTTCCTGCCGTTGCCCGCGGAACCGGAGCGGCTCAATGTCCTTTTCGTTTCGCCGTATCCCATCTGCCCGCCGGTCCACGGCGGCGGCGTTTTCATGTATCAGACGGCGCGCGAGCTCACCGCTTTGTGCTCGCTGCACCTGGTGATCCTGCTGGATTTCGATTGGCAGCGCTGGCCGCACGAAGAGCTCGAACAAAAAGCCGCGTCGGTGGAGTATCTGGTGCGCATGCAGGGGCAGCCCAAAGAGTTTGGATCGATTCTTCCGCATGCCGTGCACGAATTCGCGATTGACGATTTCGCGTGGTTGCTGCATCGCCAGATCTATACGCGCGCCATCGACATCGTGCAATTGGAATACACGGCGCTGGGGCAATATTCCGGCGACTTCCGCCACCTTGGCTGCGTGTTATTCGAACATGATGTCTATTTCCAATCCATCGCGCGAGGGTTGCCCGGCACGCGGGGCCTGGCGCGCAAAGCGAAAGCCACGTTCGAGTATCTGCGGGCGCTTCGTTATGAGCTGGGCATTTTGTCCAGGTTCGATCGCATTCAAGTTTGCAGTCCGGAAAACGGAAACTACCTGCTGTCTTTCCTGCCGGAGCTCGGTGGGAAAATCGACGACAACCGCGCCGGGATCGCGACCTCGAGTTATGCATTTCAGCCCGACGGACGCGAGCCGTTCACCATGCTTTTTCTTGGGAACTTCCGGCATGTGCCAAATCAGGAAGCGCTGGATTGGTTCACGCGGCACGTTTTGCCGGCCGTTCTGAAAAGCTGTCCGCACGCGCGGCTGGTGATTGTGGGTTCAGAGCCGCCGCCGCGGCATTCCCTGCCCGATCTTGGAGCGGCGCTCGAGCTGCGAGGGTTCGTTGAAGATGTCCGCGAGCCGCTTGCGCGTTACGCTGTTTTCGTCTGTCCGATTTTGAGTGGCTCGGGCATGCGGGTGAAGTTGCTGGAGGCGTTTTCCGCTGGGATTCCAGTGGTGTCGACGCACGTCGGGGCTGAAGGGCTGACCGCCACCGATGGTGAGATTTGCGCGCTCGCCGACGATCCGGCCGAATTCGCCGCCAAGATTGTTGAGCTGTTCAACGACGCCGGCAAGGCCCGCCAGCTTGCGGTGCGGGCGCGCGAGTTGGTGGAGTCGACGCGCGACATGGCGGTGTTGACCAGGCGTTTGGTGGAAAGTTATCAGGCTGTTTTACGAAGCAAGCGCGCGTAGAATGGCATCAGGGAGTGCCGGTCAAGATCAATCCGCGAAAGCTCCGCGGCCCTTGGGGCGACGGCTATGCTCTCGACGTGCACACGACCAGTAGCACCATGATCGGGCACAATGCGTACGGGCATCCCGTTTTTGATACGCAGAGATCACCGCTTGGGGATCTGCTGTATCGTTTGAAGAACCGCGGCGATCAACGGTCATTGAATCAATTGTTGAAACGACGATGGGATTCTTGACGACGTGGAACCCGCGGGTGGACGCAATCGTACCGGCGCCGCCCTCGAACACAGCACGGAGGCATCAGCCGGTTATCGCGGTTGCGAAGGTGTTGAGCGCCCAGACCGGCATACCGTTGTGCGAAACATGCGTGTCGAAGGTCAAGAGCACCGCCCAGTTGAAAGACGTGTTTGACTACGGCCGAAGAGCAGCGATCCTAAAAAATGCCTTTGCCGTTGAGGAGGAGACGACCCGGAGTAAGCGACTGCTCCTGTTCGACGATCTCTTTCGTTCAGGAGCCACAGTGAGCACGATCACGCGGGTCTTGCTTGGAGCGGGTGCTGCCAGGGCAGTATACTTGCTAACCTTAACCCCCCGGAAACTTTCATGACAACAGTGTTCATAGGCGGATCAAGGGCGGTTTCCCGGTTCAACGCTATTATTTGCGAAAGGCTGGACGACCTTATCAGACGTAACTGTACGATTCTTGTAGGGGACGCAAACGGGGCCGACAAGGCAGTTCAGCAGCACATGGCGGCGAGAAGCTACCGGAACGCGATCGTGTACACGATGGACGAATGCCGCAACAATTTGGGCAACTGGTCCACGAACCGGGTGCGCAGTCCTGGCGCCCGCAAGGATTTCTCGTACTATGCCGCCAAGGATCTCGCCATGGCCCGGGATGCCGACTGTGGCGTGATGCTTTGGGATGGCAAAAGCAAGGGGACCCTCAACAACATCCAGGAACTCATAGGCGCCGGCAAAAAGACACTCGTGTACTTCGCGCCGGAAAAGACTTTCTACAAGCTCTCCTCCAGCCGGGAATTGGAGGAGCTGCTGCAGCGCTGCAATCCAGCGGCAATTCAAGAGGCACAGCGGCAAAATCAGGATCAAGATTCCCACCGCGGGCCAGCTTCCCCTGCACGTGCGGCAGCCCTGACAGGCTGACCGAGCCGCTGAATACCTACGTAAGAATTTGTTACAGATTGTGTTTTTGCATGAAACGCGCGCATGCGGTCCTGCACGACAGTAGTGACGCGTATGTGTGAAATGCTTGAAAACCGGGGTCAAGCGAGGTGGGTTGGACCGGAACGCGATGAATCGGTTGGGATTAGCTTATGAGTGTCTGCCGACAAGCGGTCCGTAGCGCGGCCACCCGGCAGACTGTATTGAGCGTGAAGCGCTCATCTAGTACGCTAATCTTAACTGGAATGACCTTGGACCATGCTGAGTTCGATGCCGAGTACCTGACTCGGCTAAAGACCGGCGACATCGAGACTGGGCGCCATTTCGAGGCTTATTTCGGCAACGTCATCTGGCTGAAGCTCAGGAACCGGGTACGCGCGCGGCACCTGATCGATGAGATCCGGCAAGAGACTTTCACGCGCGTCATAAACTACTTGAAATCCGGCAAGATAATTCAGTACCCGGAGCGTTTCGGCGCATTCGTGTTGTCGGTGTGCAACAACGTGATGTTGGAAGTATTGAGAAGCGAGTCGCAGCAATTGCGTCCGCCGGGCAATCTTGGGGAGCCGCCGGACGATCGCGTGAGATTCGATGCCGACATCGTGACCGAGGAACGAAAGCAGATGGTGCGGAAGGTGCTGGCGGAGCTGTCCGTGAGAGACAGCGACCTGCTGCGGATGGTGTTCCTGGAAGAAGGGGACCGGTCCGCAATCTCGAAGCATTTCCACGTGGATAGCGATTATCTGCGGGTGCTGTTGCATCGGGCCAAAGAAAGATTTCGAGAGATTGTAAGGGAAAAAGGAGTCGCTGCGGGCCTGGGATAAGCGGCCGCGAGAACTCCGCTATTTTGATCGGAGCATAGGGGCGGAAGGGGGCGTGAGATGGATCATACAGAAGCGATAAACAAAGGGGCGGTCGAGCGATATCGGCTCGGCGAGCTATCCGCGGTGGAAACGGAAGAATTTGAAACTCACTTTTTCGAGTGCGGGCAGTGCGCGAAGGAGCTGCGGGAGGCGGCGATTTTCGAGGAGAACGCCAGGGCGGTGTTTGCCGAAGACAGCCGCAATGCGGCGCACGCCAGCGACCCGCGCGCGAAATATGAACGAGGGCGAACGCCGTGGTGGGCCTTGTTCTGGCGAAATCCCTGGAGCGCGGCGCCGGCGACTGCCGCCGCGATGCTGTTGTGCACGGTAGTGTATCAGGCCAGGACGATGCGGCTGGCGCTTGCGCCACACGCTATAACCAGCTACGTTTCGCTGTCGTCTTCGCGCGGACAGGACCGCGTTATCGAAGTCCCCAAGAACGACAGGTCTTATTTGCTTTCCATCGATCCGCCGTTGGAACCCTATCCGGAATATCTGTACACGGTGCAGGACGAAAAGAATGTGGTGCGGTTCTCCGTGCCTTTCCACACGCCGCCCGCGGACAAACCGCTGCAGATCGTGGTGCCCAGAAACCAGATTCCGTCCGGCCGCTACACTGCAATCCTTCGCCATCCCGCGGCAAATGGCCAACCTGAAACCGAACTTGCCCGTTACTCGTTCATTCTCAAACTCGACTAAATAGGAGATCCCAATGGAGGACAAGACAAGAAAAAAGCGGTACGTGCACCAGGCCAGCGCGATAGCCGCGTCGGGCCACGTTACGCGGCCGTGCTGCGACCTGATGCCAACCCAGGGGGCCCTGGCATTGCCTGGCTATGGCGGCCATGGGTCAACATACGTGGAAAATTTTCGTTACAAGGAGATCCTTTCCTTCGCGTCCGCGTACAGTGAAGTCGCCGGCTCCGAGCACGGCCCGGAAGGTCCGTTCGACACGCTTACGCTGACAGCCATCGAAAAGCTGAACATCCTGGATGTGGTGACGTGCGATCGCGTGGTGGCGCGGCTCTCATCCCAACGAACTTTCGACAGCGAAGAGCCGGAGATCACCACGGTAGGCAGCCGCTTCGAACGTCTGCGCATCGGCCATCTCTATTTCGAGCACCTGGATTTCAGCGCGGGTGTGGTTTGCGAATGCACCACCTGGGGCAATCTCCAAAAGACGCTCCGGGACGACAGCAAGAAGGCGGCGTTCAAGCAAGCCGCGTTGTCGGCTCCCGATGGGGAAGCCATTCCAATTCCGGATGGAGAGCAGATGCCCCATATGGTTGGGTTTTCGCTGGCGCCCGGGTCGGGAAGAGCCGCAAGCATCCGGGACGTCCCGTGGAGGATCGACGTACCGCAGTTCGGCAGTGTGTTTCTGGGAGAGTTTTTCATCTCGCAATATACGCGCCACCTGACAATGCTGAGAGTGGAATTGGGCTGTCCGGTGGCCGGCGCAGTCCTGGCCGGCAGCGGATCGGGCGGCGGCGACACGTATCCATAAACTCCGTAAGTGCGCGGCAATCTCGCCCGGCGTGGCTGAAACGCCGCCCTCGCGGACTTCACTACTCATCAGGCATATGAATATGCAAGACGCGAGTTCCGCTCGCGGGCCCGGAGGCTCGCGCGCGACTCTGAATAGATACCATTTGCTTGGAGCCATGCTCCACGTGGGTGAGTTCACGGTGCGCGACCTGGCCCAACTCACAGGCATAAATCAGCACACCGTAAGCACCTTCGTGACCCGAAGCCTGGATATTATCGAGCCGACAGGGCGGCAGGAAACCACGCAGCCCGGTGGACAATTCATTAAGTATCGAATCAGGCCGGAGAAGGTTGAATCGGCAAGGGCGTCGATCGATGAACAGTTCTCGCGGCTTGCAGCGATACGTTCCGGCGCGAGCGTTGACGTCCCCCTCGGTTTACGAGCGGTTGAGGATCTACTGAGCCGCAGGTTTCAGAGGGCGCCCAACGACGAGAAGGCTCAACTATTCGAACTGGCTCAAATCCGAATCGAGACAGCCCGGGCGGAAGTGGCGGCCCTGCTAATGCAGGTACCCGGAGGCCCGCCGGAGAGCCAGCGCTTAACGGATCGGCTGGCCGCCGTCGAACACATGAACGATCTTTGCGCCAAACAGCTCGATCTTGGTTCATCCGGAAACGCGGAGAAAACACGAAACCTGCTTCAGTTGGTTGCGGACTCCCAAGCGCTGGCAGAGGGGCTTTATAAGAGTGGTGAATGCGATCCGGCAGTGGCCCTGCTAAACGCAGCGATCGGGGCCGCGGTAAACGCAGCCATGCACGGGCTCGAGACGGTACCCGATGCAGAGCTGACCGCGCCGTAAAGCTCAGGGACATTTAGAAACTCCTTCAACAAAAATTCATTTCCATCTTGAATCGTGAATATGGCACACTAGACCGAAGCGATTCAATTCATTGGAAACTAATCGACAGGTGCACAGGCAACGGCGATTCGTTCCACTAGTGTGCTCATTGCTGCTTCCGCTGTTCGTGCTCTCGGGATGTAACCGGCGGGCAGACTATGCGCAAGCCGCGCGTCTGCTCAAGAATGGAGAGCTGACGCGGGCGCTGGAACAGGCAAACACCGGGCTTAAGACGTGTGGATCTCCTAGGGAATGCTGGAACTTCCGGTTGCTAAAGGCGGAAGCTCTGTTGGGACTCGGGCAAACGAAAGACGCCCTCAAGGCTCTCGAAACTTCCGGGAATCCACCGGACGGAGAGCTGCAGGCGCGCCGCCTCATGCACCAGGGTCAGGCTTGGTTTCGTTTAGCCGACTTTCTCCTGGCTGAGAAGATGTTCAAGCAAGCGCGCGATCTGGCGGAAGCGGAAGGCGCGCCGATGCTGGTGGCCGAAATTGAGGTTCGCCGTGGGGCCTTGCTGGGGAAGACGCAAAGATTCGAGGAAGCGGATGCCACCTTGCGGCACGTTCTCGACGTGGCCACGCGCGGTGAGGATCCGTATCTGCAAGCCCAGGCGATGGGGAACCTGGGGCTGCTCTTCCTGGATAGGTTTCGATTGGACGAAGCGATCTATTGGTTCCAGCGTGCCTATGACGTGTTTATAGGTCTCGGCGCGAGCACTAACGCCGCCAAAACAATCGGAAACCTCGGCCAGTGCTCCTACCAACTGGGCGACTCCGAGAAAGCGCTTAAATACTTCACAGACGCCACGGATGGACTCACCAAGGCCGGCGACATGCGCGGCGCGCAGATCTGGATCGGCGACAGCGGCAACGTCTATTGGGACGCGAAAGACCTTCCCGCGGCGATCGATCGATACAAGCGCGCATTGACGATCGCCAGAGATCGAGTGGACCGGCCTTACACCGCAAAGTGGCTAAACGATCTGGCTCATACCAGTATTGAAAGCGGGCAATTAGACGCCGCCGAGGGATACAACAACGAAGCTCTCAAGATAAATGGAGAGCTCGACGACAAGACCGAGACGCTTCACAACCACGTAACCTCGGCACGTATTGCCGTGGGGCGCAGACAGTTTGCCCTGGCTGAAAAACTTTTCCAGTCCGTTCTTAGTTCCGGCTCGGAAGATCCCACGACGGCGCTGGACGCGCGCGAAGGTCTCGCGGACTTGTATGTTCAAATGGGCCAGGCGGACAAGGCCGACGCCATGTTCCGCTCGGCGATCGCCGTAATCGAACGCCGGCAGGAAGAACTCACGAAGGAAGACCACAAGCTTACCTACTTTTCAAGCCTGGTCAGTTTTTATCGAAGTTATGTCGATTTCCTGGTGGAGCGGCGCGACACGAACAGGGCGCTGGAGGTGGTGGAATCCAGCCGCGCACGGATTCTCAAGGAGCGGGTGCGTGCGCAGGCCGCCGGGCTGAAGGCCTCCGATTTGCAAGCGCTGGCGCGATCGTCGAATCGCATCCTGCTTTCCTACTGGGTGGCGCCCAAACGATCCTACGTGTGGGTAATTACGCCGGCCACTACAAAGCTGGTCTACCTGCGGCCGGAAAAAGAGATTCGTGAACTGGTGGAAAATTATCGCACTGCCATCGAAGGCTTGAGAGACCCGATCGAGTCGGGTAGTTCAGCTGGAGAAAGGCTCTCGGAAGTGCTTTTGGAACCGATCCGGGATCTCGTGCCCACAGGGTCGCGGGTGACAATCGCTCCCGACGGCGCGCTACACTCGCTTAATTTTGAGACGCTGCCGGTAGGCAAGCCGCCGAAGTACTGGATCGAGGACGTCACGCTTTCCGTGGCCCCTTCGCTCGGCTTATTGCTGAATTCCCGCGCCGCGGCCCGGCCTCAAACTTCATTGCTCGCGATGGGGGATCCCAAGCCGGCGGGGCCGGAGTATCCACGTCTACCCAATGCTCGAAAAGAAGTGGAGGCGATAGCGGCGTGGTTCCCCGCCAACAACAAAGTGTACCAGGACGAGGCATCGAATCCCGCCGCCTACAGCGAGGCTCATCCAGAACGCTATTCACTGATTCACTTTGCCGCGCATGCCACCGCAAATCGAAGCAGCCCGTTGGATTCCGCCTTGATCCTTTCGCGCAAAGGCGCCGGCTACACTCTCACTGCCCGGGAGATCAAGGAGATTCCCCTGAATGCCGACGTTGTAACGCTGTCCGCCTGCCGCAGCGCGGGCGCGCGAGCTTATTCCGGCGAAGGGCTGGTGGGGCTGGCGTCGGCTTTTCTCGAAGCGGGGGCGAGGCGGGTTATCGCCGGGCTATGGGATGTGAACGACGCATCGACGTCGCTATTGATGGCCGGGCTCTACGGCGATCTGGCGCGCGGCAGGCCGCCGGAAGAGGCGTTGCGGACGGCGAAGCGCGGCATGCTGCACGGTAGGTATCCTTATCGAAAGCCCTATTATTGGGGACCGTTTCAGCTTTATACTGGCGTGGGACGGTGAACGGTGGTCGGTGGACGGTGATTGGTGGGTGGTAACCGGTCACTGATCACCAACCACCGATCACTGCGTGAAACGCTCCGCGTTTCACGATCACAAGTGAGTGTACGTACGTGAAGTTCATTCTCGGAATACTCGCGGTTTGGAGGCTGACGCATTTGTTGGCCGCCGAGGATGGGCCTTTCGATTTATTGGCGCGCCTGCGCCGGCGGCTTGGATCCGGATTCTGGGGCGGGCTGATGGATTGCTTTTATTGCCTGAGTCTTTGGATGGCGGTTCCATTTGCAATTTGGTTGGGCGGCTCGTGGATTGAAAGGCTGGTATTCTGGCCGGCGCTTTCGGGCGCCGCGATTCTGGTGAACCGGATGGCGGACCGGTTCGCTCCGGAGCCGCCCATTTTTTTCGAAGAACCGCCGCGGATCGAGGAGGAAAATCATGAGTTGTTGCGGAAAAGCTAGATCGCAGGCCAGCGCGCCCGGGCCAATTCCGGCGCGCCATCCGAATTACGGAACGGTGGTGTTCGAATACACCGGCCAAACCGCTCTCAGCGTGGTTGGTCCGGTAAGTAGAGCGACATATCATTTCGCGTCCCCCGGCGCGCGCGCGGCGGTGGACAGCCGGGACAGCGTTTCGCTGGCGGCGGTCCGGGCTTTGCGAAGAGTTTAGCGGACCCCCCTTGCACCAGCGGGCCATTCTACATTATTGTGTTATATTCCCGCCGCTCTGAAACGCGACGGCTGGTTCTACTCACTTAGACTCTTTAGGAGATCGCAGTCGATGACGAAACCGGGCCGCACCATCGTGTTGATCGCTGAAGCCGTGATATTGGTTTTCGCGTTGCTGTATTTCGGCATGCGGTTCACCAGCAACTCCGCCGTGGAATACAGCAATTCGCTGGAGCACTTCAAGTACGGTTCCACGGGCGGCGAAATCCTGGCCGGCATTCCGTACTCGGTATGGATGACGCTGCCGCGTATTTTTAATCTGCCGGGCGGACGTTACGAATCTTTCGGCTTTATTTATGAAGCGGGCAAGGATTTGCCGATCGGCGTTTCCAAGCGCCGATATCAGGGAATCGACCGGGTGTCGTTCAATTGCGCGATCTGCCATTACGGTTCGGTCCGGGACACGCCGGATTCGAAGCCGGTGCTGATAGCGGGCATGCCGTCGAACACCGTGGACCTGCGGGCTTTCTATCAATTCCTGTTCGACGCCGCGAAGGACCAACGATTTTCCGCCGCCCTGGTGCTTTCCGAAGATAAGGCGATGGGAATTCACGAGGATTTCATCAACCGGCAGATTATCCGTTATTACGCCGTGATGGCGATGCAATCGTTTATGATCACCTACAGCCAGCGGCTGAATTTCATCATGTCGGAGCCGCCGTTCGGGCCGGGCCGCATCGATACTTTCAGTCCGGCGAAGGCGCTGCTGAATTTCCCAACCAGTCCTGACAAAATGCCGGAGAACGAGCGGATCGGCACCACGGATTTTCCATCCATCTGGAATCAGCGCAAACGCGAGGGCATGTGGTTGCACTGGGACGGCAATAACAACGACGTCGCCGAGCGAAACCGGAGCGCCGCGTACGGAACGGGCGCGTATCCGCCGACGCTGGATCGCCCGAACATGCAGCGCATCATGAACTGGCTGCTGGACGAAGCCAGGCCGCCCAAGTATCCGTATCCGATTAATGCGGCGCTGGCCGCGCGGGGGAAAACGGTCTACGACCAACTTTGCGACGGCTGCCACGGTCCCGATGGAGTGAACTTCGCGCCGAATTATAAAGAGCTCGGCAAAGTGACGCCCATCGCCGACATTGGGACGGACCGGCATCGGCTGGATTCCTACACTCTTCCGTTGGCGATGAACCAGAGCCTGTTGTATGCCGGCACCAAAGATCCCAATGAACGCTTCCGGCATTTCCGCAAAACATATGGCTACGCCAACATGCCGCTGGACGGCATTTGGCTGCGGTCGCCGTATCTGCACAACGGCTCGGTGCCGACGCTGCACGATTTGTTTGAAGCGAGCGCCAACCGGCCTAAAACATTTTATCGCGGCGACGATGTTTACGATCCGATTCGCGTGGGCTTCAAATCCAACAGCCCGGAACGCAACGGACGCAAATTATTTTTGCTCGAAACCACCTGCGCTGTGAGCAAAGACTGTGAGGGCAACGGCAACCAGGGCCATGAAGGCAAGAACTACGGGACGGAGCTGCCGCAGGCCGATAAAGACGCGCTGGTGGAGTATTTGAAAACTTTCTAGGAGGCGCACGTGCTGAATCTGAGTCCGGTGTGGAAAAGACGGCTGCTGACGCTCTTAGTGGTGGTCGTGGTGGTTGGCGCGGTGCTCGGCTTCACGGTTTGGTATAAATTTTTCCGCCAGGTGGACGACGGTCCCTTCGCGACGGCGGAAGAACGGTTTCTTTACGGCTCTATCGACGCTGAAAATACGGCCGGCCTGCCGTATTGGATCTGGGTAGCGCTGCCGCAGGTATTTCCGGATTTGCTGCCCGGCAACGGGCAAGGCGGCTATCGCGCGTTTGGAGTTCCGTGGGAACAGGGGCACGAGATGCCCACCGGATTTACGAAGAAGATCATCGGCTTTCCGCGCGTTGCCAACAATTGCGCGATCTGCCACACCACCACGTATCGCACCAGAGCGGACGAAGCGCCGAAGATCGTCGCCGCCGGACCCAATCACACTTTCAACGTCCAGGCGATGTTGCGTTTCCTGACCGCCTGCGCCGCGGATCCGCGCTTCAACGCCGACACGCTGCTGGCCGTAATTACTCAGCAAACCAAGTTATCGTTCATCGACAAGCTGGCGTATCGATATTTATTGATCCCGCGCACCAGGGACGCGCTGCTGCAACGCTCCGGACAACTGGCGTGGATGAACCGTCCGCATTGGCCCGATTGGGGCGTGGGCCGCGACGATCCGATGAACCTCACGAAATATTTCCTCACCAACCTGCCCTGGGACAGCTCCGTGGGCAACGCGGATTTTCCATCCATTTGGAATATTGGTTTGCGCGAGGGAAAGAATTTGAACTGGGGCGGAGAAACGCCCGCGCCCATTTCGGTGATCATCGATTCGGCGCTGGGCTTGCAGGCCGATCCGAAGACGGTGGTGGAAACGTCAAAATGGCTGCTCAGTTATCTCACCGCCAAACGCGCGCCGAAATATCCGTTCCCGGTCGATCCGATTCTGGCGGCGAAAGGAAAAATACTGTACGATGCGCAGTGCGCTTCCTGCCACGCCACCGGATCGCCGCGAGTCGGCACCGTGATTCCGATCCAGGAAATCGGGACGGATCCAAACCGGTTGGACACCTGGACGCAGGAAGCCGCGGACAAAGCGAACGCCGCGGTGGCGAAGCTGGGAATTCAGCGGGTGGGGCTGATCAAGACCAACGGGTACCAAGCCGTTCCGCTGGATGGGATCTGGATACGCGGGCCTTATCTGCACAACGGATCGGTTGCCAACTTGCGCGAGTTGTTGGAGCCGGTGGAAAATCGGAGCAAAGTTTTCTATCGCGGGTACGATGTTTACGACCCGGTGAATGTGGGGTTTGATACGCAGTCGGCGGATGCGATCCGGCTGGGCTTCAAGTTCGACATCGGGATAAAAGGAAATGGCAATCAGGGTCATTTGTATGGGACCACGCTGTCGGCGGAGGACAAATCCGCGCTGATCGAGTATATGAAGACGATCGGGCCGGCGGAGGGGGAATGAGCCGTCAAAATAATTGCTCTACGATCCACACAGGCAGGAATGCCTGTGCCACACAAGGAGAGGAACGATGAAATTTCTAATTCGGTTGGGCTTGTTGGCTGCCTGCGCGACGCTGTTGACGGCGGCAACGGACACCTACAAAGGCAATCAGTGTGACGACCCGAAGCTCACTCCGCAGCAGCGGGCGGGTTGCAAGATCTGGTTTTTTGCCACGGCGGGAAACGGGCGATTCCACACTTACGTGCTGCCGCAACGTTTGCCGGTCCTGCTGGATTGGTTTCGCGTTCTGAATACCAAGGAACGGCCGGACCGGTTCGGCGCCTGGGGCATCATCAACGATCCGGATTGCTGCACGCCGGGGGCCAAGGGTTGTCCCAGAAATAGCCTCGCGGAAACGTACGGCATGGATTTCTGTCCGGGCGACGAGGAGCTGCTGAAGTTTGTCGGCAAGACCGGCTATCGCGATCCAGGCTGCGATCTGCAGGACGCCCCGGCCGATCCGAACGATCCGCACAAGGGCCAGCGCGAATCCAATTGCTCGTTGGAATTCGGAACATCGTCGGGGGCCATGGGCATTCGCAAATTTCCAAACCCGCGCTTCGACCTGGAGAAGTGGCGCAAGCTGAACGGGGGTTTGGAAAACTGGAACGGCTTCACTAAGTTGGTGAAGCCCGACGCGTTCCATTCCAAGCTGCGCGACGCCTCCATCGAGCCGCCTTTCTATTTCGGGATGTCGTGCGGAGCTTGCCACATCGCGTTCGATCCGCTGAATCCGCCGAAAGACCCGGCCAATCCGAAACCCGAAAACCTGAAGGGCGCGGTCGGCAATCAGTATACGAATGTAACCGCCATCATGGCGTCCGGGGAAGCGACCAACAGTCCGCTGTGGCGCATTTTCAATTATGTTCGAGCGGGCACGGTGGATACGTCGGCGTTCCCGCACGACTACAACGGCAATCCGGGCACGCCCAACGCGCTCTTCAATCTGGACAAGCGCGCCGATTTTCCGGACGAAGATTTAGTGAAGTGGTACAAAACCGACCACTGCGCTTCCGGCGCCGATCCGAAGACCTGCTGGTGCGAGCCGGGCCGCAATAACAAATGCTGGGAGCGGCGTCATAAAACGGCGGCCGATCCGATGGATCCGAACAGTCCGGTCAAGCATATTTTGAAGGGCAACGAAGACAGCATCGGCTTGCTGGAGGCGGTGCAGCGCGTGTACATCAACATCGGCTCCTGCTCGGAACCTTGCTGGATGAATCATCTGGTCAATTTCTTCGTGGTGGATCCAACCGAGCGCAGCTTCGGTCAAACGCCTTTCAATATCGGACAGTGCCGGCGCGATTGTCCCAATTTCCGCGCCATCGAGGACCGGCTTCCGGAAATTGGCGCATTCCTGTTATCGCAGCGTCCGGCGGATTTGTACGCGGCGCGCGGCTTGAAGAGCAATGACGAACTGGTTCCCCAGCTCGACAAGGAATTCGGCGCGGGCTCGGTGAAACAGGGCCAGCAGGTATTCGCCGACAACTGCGCGCGTTGCCATTCCACGCAGAAGCCCGACGCCAGCGGCAGTTTCCGCAACGTCGATTTTCGCGCCGTGGATTCCAACGGCGTGCGCGTGGATTTTCTGAGCAACGACGTGGCGCTGCCGGCGAGCGGCGTTGGGACCAACCGTTCGCGCGCGCTGCATTCCAATCACATGCAGGGCCACGTTTGGGAGGAATACGGCTCGAACACGCTGCGCAGCCGTCCGCCCGATCCAAACATTCCCGATCCGGCCGACGGCGGACCAACCTGCCAGATGCTCCTGATCCAGCACTGATTGAGCGGCTTGGGGCGTATCTCGAACCCAGGCATCTGCTCCTGGTGCTGGACAACTGTGAACATATCATT
>DATDHK010000297.1:0-5813 GCA_036521635.1 Bryobacteraceae bacterium
GATATGAGAGCACGCGAAATTCGTGGGCAGTCAGCTTCACGGGCATTCCGGCAACGGTCACCCTCGCACTCCTGGCGTCCAGGATAAGATCGCCGCAGCGAAGCTCTGTGGTCACTTGGCCGCTAGCCCGCCGGATCAAAGCGCGAAGCCGCGCGAGCAGCTCTTCCATTCGGAACGGCTTCGAGACGTAATCGTCTGCGCCGCCATCGATGCCTTGAACTTTCTCGTGCCAGCTTCCGCGCGCTGTCAATACCAGCACGGGCACGAACATGCCCGCGTCGCGCCAGCGGCGAAGCAGCGCCAGCCCATCGATCTTAGGCAATCCAAGATCGAGCACGATGGCGTCGTAGCGCTCGGTTCGTCCCAGGAAGTCGGCGCGCTCACCGTCGGCCGCACAGTCCACTGCATAACAAGCGTCGCGAAGAGCGGCCGCGATCTGCTGGGACAGCAACTCCTCATCCTCAACTACCAGAACTCGCAAACGTTCTCCCGGGGCTCACCATACTTATAACAGACGAAGCTGAACGGCAGATGAATGGCGCATTCAGCGGAGCTTCAGCGCGCCTGTCATAAGCTTGGTCACGCATGATTTCTCTGCAGCAAGTGACCAAGTCGTACGACACTCCAGCAGGTCCGTTCCGCGCGGTTCAGGACATCGATCTCGAGATCGGGGCGGGTGAATTCGTAGCGATTACCGGCAAGTCGGGAAGCGGCAAATCGACGCTCCTGAATATGTTGGGCGGCATTGACCGTCCGTCCTCGGGCTCGGTGAAGGTGGACGGCACGGCGATAGAGGACATGCATGAAAACCGGCTCGCGGTATGGCGGGGCCGCACGGTGGGATTCGTGTTCCAGTTTTTTCAACTGCTTCCCACGCTGACGGCGGCGGAGAACGTGATGTTGCCGATGGATTTTGCGCGGACGCTTCCGGCGGGCCAACGGCGGGTACGCGCTCTGGAATTGCTGGACACAGTGGGCGTGCTGGATCAGCGCGACAAGTTGCCCGCCTCGCTATCCGGAGGTCAACAGCAACGGGTGGCGATTGCACGCGCACTTGCAAACGATCCGCCGGTGATTCTGGCCGACGAGCCTACGGGCAATCTCGATTCGCAAACCGGCGCCTCCATTTTCCGTTTATTTGGATTACTCGCTTCGCGCGGAAAGACAGTAGTGGTAGTAACGCATGAGCGGGACTTTGCTGGGCTCATTGACCGGAGCATCGAGTTGGCCGACGGAGTGGTCGTCTCCCGATGACCGCATATTCGCAAAAGATTATTCGCGATTTCTGGCAGGAGCGCACGCGCTCGGTGCTGGTGGTGTTCGCGATGGCGGCCGGAATCGCCGGATTTACCGCAGTGTTGTCCGCGTATGCAATCCTCACTCGCGAATTGGACCGGGGCTATCTTGCCACCAACCCAGCTTCCGCCACCTTGCGAACGGACAAGGTGGATGATGCGCTGATTGATGCGATCCTCGCCAACCAAGAAATCAGCGATGCCGAAGCGCGGCGAACGGTTAACGGCCGGATAAAAGCAGGCCCCGCGGAATGGCGGAATCTGGTTCTGTTTGTGGTGAAGGATTACGGAAACATCCGCGTCGGAAAGCTGGAACCGCAGCGAGGCGCGTGGCCTCCGGGCACTGGGGAAATTCTGATCGAGCGGGATGCGATGCAGGTAGCGCGCGCACGGATTGGCGACACGGTTGTGGTGAAGACCGCGGGCAGCAAAGGGCAGCCGCTGCGTGTGAGCGGCACGGCCCACGACGTAGGCCAGGCGCAGGCCCGCATGGAAAATATCGTGTATGGCTACATTACCCTGGCCACGCTCGCGCAGCTCGGAGAATCGCCGTATCTCGATCAGTTGAACATCCTGGTTGCGAACCGCAGGTTCGACGAGCCGCACATCCAGAGCGTCGCGGCCGGCGTGAAAAAGTTAGTGGAAAGCCGGGGGCACGTGGTGCGCCGCGTGGATTTTCCCAAGCCCGGCAAGCATCCGCACTCCGACATCATGGGGCTTTTGCTGCTTGCGATGTCGAGCTTCGGCTTCGCAATTCTGGCGCTCAGCGGAATTCTGGTTTTCAATTTGCTGACCGGCCTGATGGCTTCGCAAGTCCGGCAGGTTGGAATGATGAAGGCGGTCGGCGGCACGGGCTGGCAAATCGCTTGTATCTATTTCGCGCAGGCGGCACTGCTGGGAATCGCCGCGATTCTTATCGGACTTCCGGTTGGCATGTTTGGCAGCCGCCAATTGTGCCGCTACCTGGCCGTCTTTCTCAATTTCGATATCACCAGCTTTTCCGCTCCGGCATGGGTCTATTTGCTGGTGGCCGCCGCCGGCCTGTTGGCGCCGCTCTTGGCTGCGGCGTACCCTGTGTGGAAAGGCTGTTCGATTCCCGTCCGGGAAGCGCTGACGGATTTCGGCGTCTCGCGGCGCGATTTTGGAAGCAATGTTTTCGATCGCATTCTGGCCGGAATGGGTGGCCTGTTTCGTCCCGCGCTGCTTGCCATCCGCAACAGTTTCCGGCGCCGCATGCGTCTGGCGCTGACGCTGGCGACACTGGCGGTGGGCGGGCTTTTCTTCATGGCGGCGCTCAATGTCCGGGCCTCCATAATTCACACGTTGGATCGGATGTTCGATTCCAGGAAGTCCGATTTATCGGTGAGCTTCGGGAGTGTGTATCCGCTGGAAGAAGTCGAACGGGCAATTCGAAATATTCCGGGCGTCCTGAGATGGGAGGGCTGGATCGTAACCGAAGGCTCAATCCCGGTTGCGGGGGAAACGCCTGTAGTCAACGCCGGCCCCCACGGCGGGCATGGCAGCGGTGCGCCATCGGGAAGCCGTTTTTCGGTAGTAGCTCTTCCGCCGGACACGAAATTCCTGGCGATGGACATCGTGCAAGGCCGAGGCTTGCAGTCCGGCGATACGGATGCCATCGTGTTGAACAGCGCGCTGGCCGCCAAACGGCCGGAGATGAAGGTGGGCAATACCGTGACACTGCGCACCGGGCCGGCGCAGCTTCAGTGGCGCGTGGTGGGCATCGCGCGCGAAACTTTTTCGCCGCCGGTGGCTTACATTTCGAAGCTGTATCTGGAGAAGCTGGGCGGCCACTCCGCGATCGCCAGCACGGTTCGTTTAGTTCTCGACAAGACGGACGCCGCCTCGATGAATGAAGTGAAGGCCAGCCTGGATCGCAACCTGGAACAGGAAAATATCCGGGCGCTCGCGAGCACCAGTAAAGCCGACGGCAGGTACGGATTCGATCAACACATGCTGATGATCTACGTTTTTCTGATCGTCGCCTCGTCCATCATCGCCGCTGTTGGAGGTTTGGGCCTGGCAACAACCATGAGCCTGAATGTTTTGGAGCGCCGCCGCGAGATGGGAGTCTTGCGCGCGATCGGCGGCACTCCGAGGAGCATTTGGATGATTGTTGCCGGCGAGGGCGTGGTGATCGGTGTATTGAGTTGGGCTCTCGCCGCGCTGGCGGCATGGCCGGTGAGCAAAGGGCTTGGAAATTTGCTGGTAACACTGATGTTTCAGAGCAATCTGGACTTCTTGTTCGAGCCGCTCGGTCTTGTGATTTGGCTGGCGGTCTCGATTCTGCTGGGCCTAGCGGCAAGCTTGCTGCCGGCCTGGCACGCTTCCCGCGTTACCGTGCGAGAAGCGCTGACATACGTTTGAAAGGGACCAAATGAAAGGAATAATCATAGCGATTATTTTGGTTGCGGTTGGAGTGGCGTTGGTGCTGGCCGCACGGGCAATGGACATCGTTGGAATGCTAAGGAGAATGCATGGACAGTAATAAATTTCGCACGCGAACGGCGACGCTCGCGTTCTTAATGGCAATGACGCTCATGGCTGCGCCGGCCCAGGATGCCCTCTCGGGCGAATGGGAGGCATCGTTCGACGCGCACGGCGATTCGGTTCCCGTGACGCTCAATTTGAAACGTGATGGGAACAAAGTCACCGGTACATTCGAGTCGGCTCACTTAGGACGCGGCGCGTTGAGCAACGGTTCGTTTGCAGCGAATCGACTCAGCTTGACGATGGAGGGCCCTCACGGAACCGTTGAATTTACCGGACAGTTGACTGCGGGGAAGCTGGCCGGCGAGTTCCACATGGGTGAAGAGATGCAGGGCAAGTGGGAAGCGAAGAAAAAGATCGAGTGATCCACTGCGGGCTCACGATGCTATTGGTCTGGCGATATATTGGATATTCAGACCAGTGGTTTCCTCGGCGGACGTAGTCATCATCGGCGGCGGCATTGTCGGTTCCAGCATCGCCTATCAACTGACGGCGGCGGGATGCCGCGACGTACTCATCCTGGAACGCGAGAGCCATCAAGGTAAAGGCTCCACGGGCAAGAGCATGGGTGGCGTGCGCGCGCAGTTCTCCACCGCCGTCAACATTCAGATGTCGCTCTACTCCATTCCCTTTTTCCAGACTTTCGAAGAAGTGATTGGACATCCGGCGGGTTATCGCGGGCAGGGATATTTATTCGTCGCAACGAACAGCCGCCACCTCGACTATCTGCACACGAACTACGGGCGGCAAGTGGCGCTCGGTTTGAAAACTGTCCGTCTGGTAAGCCGGGAAGAAATCGCCAACATGGTGCCGCAGTTGCGTTGCGACGATGTGGTTGGCGGAAGTTTCTGCTCGACCGATGGATTCGTCGATCCCTACAGCGTGATGAACGGATTCACGCTGCGCGCAGTTGACCAAGGTGCGCAAGTCGTGCGCGACGCAACGGTGACCGCGATTGAGATCGATGGCGGCCGTGTGACGGCGGTGAAGACAACTCAGGGCACGATCGCCACTCGTACAGTGGTGAACGCGGCGGGCGCATGGGCGGCGGGTGTCGCCAAAATGGCGGGGCTGGATCTGCCGGTTGAGCCGCTGCGCCGCATGCTTGTGCCCACGGAGCCATTCGATCGTATCGCGCACACCGCGCCCATGACCGTCGACATGTCTACCGGATTCCATTTCCGTCCGGAAGGACTGGGATTGCTGATGGCCTGGAACGATCCGGAAGAAACACCGGGATTCAAAACCAACTTCGATCGCGCTTTTGTGGAAAAGATTCTGACGCGCGCCGTGAGCCGTGTTCCGGTGTTGGAGGAAGTGGAAGTCAATCCCTCGCGCGCGTGGGCCGGCCTTTATGAGATGACTCCGGATCACCATCCAATCCTCGGACTCGCGCCAGGCATCGGCGGATTCTACCTCGCGAATGGATTCAGCGGGCACGGAGTGATGCACTCGCCCGCTACGGGAAAAATCGTAGCGGACTTGATCCTCAAGGGAACGACGGACCTGATCGACGCCAAGTTGCTGGATTTTGCGCGCTTCGCCGAAGGCCGCCTGATTGAAGAAACGGCGGTCTTATAAGGATGAGCGTCGTGCCAGTCGCACCCGACGATAGTTTAGCCGAGGACCTCCGCGGATTCGGGCCGATCGGAATCCTCGCGATTCTCGTCATCCTCCTCGCGAGCAGTTATGCGCTGCTGGGCGCGATTCTGGTGCTGCTGTGGGCCTGGCGGTCGCGCACGCCTTGGCGAGAGATCGGGTACGTGCGTCCTAAAAGTTGGGTAGCAAGCCTGGCCGCGGGCATCGCTTTCGGCGTCGCGTTCAAATTACTCATGAAGGCAATCGTGATGCCGCTTCTCGGCGCCGATCCGATCAATCACGCGTATCATTATCTGGCCGGAAACGCGGCCGCGCTCCCGGCAACCGTGTTCACCATGATTGTGGTCGCCGGCTTCGGAGAAGAGACGGTGTACCGGGGATATATGTTCGAACGCCTCGGCAAGCTTTTCG
>DATDHK010000298.1:0-1505 GCA_036521635.1 Bryobacteraceae bacterium
ATTACTGGATAATCGTGATGCAGCGCGTGCGGAGTACGGCTGATACCCAATCAGCAGGCCAGACATAAAAGTGCCGAATCCGGCATTCCCGGCGCTATTTATTTTCGCGGAAAAAAATCAAAAATCCGCACAAAGCGCGGCTCCGTGTGGTGAAAAGTGCCGAAAGTGCCGGAACCTCCGTTGCACCCACGGAACAGCCGTCCTACCGTGGCCGTATGCCAGACACGCAACTACTCACGACAATCGAAAACGCTACGGCACCGAACGCACCGCGGCCAAGGAAGCGGCGCTTTGAACCACCGCCGGCGGAGCCGGAACTGGACGCCAGTATTCTCGGTGAGGAGTACACCACCGAGCCGGTGCTACTGCGCAGTTTGGGATTCGGACGCCGCAAGTGGCTCCAGTTACTCGCCGACGGACGTGGGCCGCGGCGAACCGTTCTTGGCCGAACCGTTTACTACCGCAAAGACACAATTGCGAGCTGGATGGAGTCGCTAGAGCAGCGGCGTAGTCGCACACTCCTAAAGCTGGCGCACCAGAAAGGGATGAAGAAGGCGCGGAAGGAGGCCAGCCATGGCTAATAACTCCGGCTGCACCATCTGCCACAAGATAACAGCGCTCAACTCACCCTATTGCCCACAGCATCTCCTACTCAATGTCGAGCTTCCGCTGGAACGGGCACGCCGGCGCGAGGCGCGGGAACAGATCCGAGCGTACCGCAAGCAGCAGAAGGCCGAGTTAGCCGCATCTCCGCTGGCTGGCTTCAATCCACTGTTTGACGAGGACGAAAGGGCACGGCTCAAAGCAAAGCAAGAAGCGAGACAGGATCGGCGGGCGACAAAGTCTCGCCTAATCGCCGCTCGATAACGCGCGAAAAACAACGCCGGGAGCAAACCGGCGTGAAGTGGAGCTATAGGTATGTGGAGACAACCTGCCGGCAGTCTATCACCAACGGATGGACGGGTGACGCCATGATGTACGCCGGCGAGCACCTGCCCGACCCGGTGCCACTCCTGACGTTGCGGCCCGGCGATATCGAGATGTTCCGCAAGCTCGGCATCAGCCAAGAGTTACTGCGTGCCGCCGGCATCAAGCGCGTCACCGATGCCGAGGCGCGTACCGAGTTCGGTATTTCGGGACGGCCTTCGCAGGACTTCAGCGGCATCGTCTTCCCGTACTACGCCGTTGAAACCGGCGATCGCTCGACAGCTCGGCTCCGCCGTGACAACCCAGAGTTGGAGAACGGCGAGCCGAAGGATAAGTATGTCTCCGCCTTCGGTGATCGCCGGCGTCTCTACTTCTCACCAGGTGCGAAGGCGAAGCTGGACGATGCGGAGATATCTATTGTGCTGGTCGAAGCGGAGAAGAGCGCACTCGCGCTAACCGCCTTCGCCGAGCGCTCCAGCAGGAAGCTGTTACCGATCGCGATGGGTGGCTGCTGGGGATGGCGCGGACGCATCGGCAGGACGAACAATGCGAACGGCGTGCGCGTGGAGAAGACAGGG
>DATDHK010000299.1:0-3833 GCA_036521635.1 Bryobacteraceae bacterium
GCATCTGTAAAGCCTCTGCTTGTCAGCGGACAAGGCCGTCCAGGGGGAAAACCTGTTGCCAACGGTCGCGGCTCAGTAAGCCTTTCCGAGCCGCGACCGTAAGGGAGCGGTCTGACGCTAACTTCTGCAATTTGGTACTAGTGGAAGAAGCGGCACCGTGACCCAGCATGCTTAACAGCATACTTTCTATCCGATCTTTTTCGAGCGGGCTGAATCAAGCCCGCGAAGTTCTTAGCGCGGCGAGTACACGGTCTGCTCGAAATGGAATCCGGCGCAGGCGTACGCCGGTTGCATCGTAGATCGCATTCCCTACGGCGGCCAGCATCGGTTTGCAGGCGCCTTCGCCGGCTCCGTAGGGAGGCAAGTCCGGCCGATTTGGATTTGGATCTCCGTTCACCAGAACGACGCGGATTTCCTCCGGAACGTCGGCATGCGTGAGAGTCGGATGCGAATTCCAGTCCACGCTGGTGACTCTTTCGGCGTCGAACCGCACTTCTTCATGCAGGGTTCGGCTCAGCGAGTGCAGCATCGCGCACTCGACGGTGCGGCGCAACGCCGCGGGATTGATGACCAGGCCGCAGTCGTGCGCGGCCACCAGGCGCTTCACCCAAACACGCCCCGTCCGCACGTTCACTTCGACTTCTGCAATCTCCGCAACGATCGTCTGACCGCGGAATGAATAGGCGATACCGCGTCCCGTCGCCGTCTCGGCCGTTCCGCGGGATTTCGGTGACGGACGATGGTCCCATCCATACGCCTCTGCCGCCGCCTTGAGCACTGCGATTGACCGGGCACGCCTGAAACCGCTGTCCTCGGCATTGCCGGACGTGAGCAGCTTCAATCGAAACTCGAATGGATCGGCCTTTGCCGCCGCGGCCAGTTCGTCGATGAACGACTCGGACGCAAAGGTCGATTGCGGACCGTTTGGATCGCGCAGATTTCCGGTGCGAAGCGGTGTTTCCCAACCGAGGGGCAGGCTCACCACATGAGTCGCCATGCGGCGGTTGGGGATCGCGTACACCTCCGAAGGGATGGCCGCGCTGCCTGTGGCCGGCGTCGCGCGTCTGATTCCCATGAGCTGCGCGATCAGAACCGTGTCCGGTTCGTTGTAGCCGACGTGATTGTAATCCGCGGCCCGAGCGTCGTAATCGAGCGCGACGAGATTCCCCGCCGCATCCAATGCGCCCTTGAGCTTGACCGCGAATGCCGGGGCTTTCGTATCCCAAGCCGTCTCTTCGTCGCGCATCCACTGGACGCGCACCGGCCTGCCGATCTCTTTCGCCAGATATGCCGCCTCGCATCCCGCATCGTCGGCGGCGGTGCGGCCGAAACCCTGCGGTCCTTCCATCCAAACCACGCGGACTTTGTCGCGCGGCATTCCGAGGAAATCGGCCACGCCTCTCCGCATGCCGTACGATTTCATGTCGTTCGAATAGATCGTCATCTGGCCATTGGACGGGTCGGCCATGGCATGCGCCGGACTGATTGCCGTGTGCCCCTGGAACGGAACGTCGTAATCGGCTTCGATCACCTTGGGCGCCTCGGCGAACACCGCCGTAGGGTCGCCCACTACCACTGGTCTCGAGCTGGACATCGGTTTCACTTCGCGCATGTATTGAAACAGATTTTCCGAAGAAGGAAAGGGGGCCGCCGCCGGCTTCTCCCATTTCACTTTCAGCGCCCGCGCGGCGTTGATCGCCTGCTCCTCGCGCTCGCATACAACCGCGACGTAGTTGCCTTTGGAGACTACCCGTACAAATCCGGGCAGTTTACGAACGGAGGACTCGTCGATGCTCACGAGTTTTGCGCCCGCGAACGGCGGTTTCACATTCCGCGCGTGAACCATGCCCGGCAGTCTCATATCGACTGCCCATTTCAGGGACCCATCCACTTTTGCGGGAATGTCATAGCGCTCGGGCGATAGGCCGACGTTTTTCAATTCCTGCACCGGCTTGACCGGCGTTCTTCCGGTTGCCGCATTTATGTTGTTGCCGGCCAGCGCGACATTGAATTTCTTGCCGCCGATCAATTGTCCATAGGCGATGCTTTTCGAGGGATCGCTCTTCGCGGTGATGACACCCCCGCTGACGGAGAGTTGATCCACCGCGACGCCGAGCCTTTCAGATCCCATCTGGAGCAACACATGGCGGGCCTCCGCGGCTACGCGTCTCATGGGCCAACTATCGCGCTCCATGGCGGTCGAGCCGCCGGACCCGCCCTGGTCGACTGTTATATCCGTGCTGCCCATGATGCAGGTCGTCTTCTCGTAGGCGACGTCCAGTTCGTCGGCCATGAGCTGGCGGAACGACGTGCCCGTGCCCTGGCCGCAATCCGTTTTTCCAACATAAAAAGTCGCGGAACTGTCTTCATGGATGACAATCCACGAATCGAGTTGGTGAAAATCGACCTCGGGATAAGGGCCTGCGGGATTCTGGCCACTCGCCTGGTGTGGACGGAAGGCCGCAAAGCTCACCACCAACATGCCTGCGCCTTTGAGCAAATTCCTGCGGGAAAGCAGGTCTTCCACTTCTTGCGGGATTCCGTTGACCGGAGTCATGCGGCGCCTCCTCTCGCTGCGGTGGTTTTCACCGCGCGTTTGATCGCAGCTTGAACGCGGTAGTAGGTCATGCAGCGGCACAGGACGCCCTTCATCCCTTCCCGGATCTGGGCGTCGGTGGGCTTTGGATTTTTGTCCAGCAGCGCTTTCGCGGTCATGATCTGCCCGTTTTGACAGAATCCGCATTGCGGTACCTGCTCGTCGATCCAGGCCTGTTGCAGCGTATGCAACTTGCCCTTTGTAGCGAGTCCCTCAAGCGTCGTGATTTCGCCTTTGGCGGCCGAGGCTGGAAGGATGCAGGACCGTATTGCGACTCCGTTCATGATCACTGTACACGCGCCGCATTGTCCGAGTCCGCAACCGAACCGCGGGCCTTGCAGGCCAAGATCGTTGCGCAGGACATACAGTAGCGGCGTCGAGGCGTCGACATCGACCGTGTGCGATGTACCATTCACCTTCAGAGTTACGCTCATGGTGTTCTCCTTGCGAATCGGGGAGCCGAACTGACCAAACTGATTCTACCCCGCATTCTACGCCGGCGCCGGAGGATTCGATCGCCGCGTGGAATGGTTCGTCCGACACGAGCAGTCGGCGGGCCGCGGCTTATCACAAACGCGCTCGATCTGCCGGAGGCTTAGTTCAATGGTGGATATCGGGCTCCGTCCTGGATGAACGATTGCGTCGTTTATTTAGGCAAGCTGCCGATAGCTCATAGCAAAGAGCGGGCGATGGAAAGCGCCGCTATGGGCTCTCGATATTTGATAGACTCTCAAAATTATGCCAGACGCATCGCAACGCCACTTCCCACGCGAACTCGTCGGCGGACCCATGGTCCTTTTGCTCGACCGCTTACAAGCTGACGCGCGCGCTCTTTCTTCGAGTGCCTCTCGATAACGCGCGTTTACGTTTCGATTTCCACTGCGCTGCCCGCTGCGGCTGCTACTCGTTCCGTAGCGCAACCATTGGGTCCACTCTCGATGCGCGTCTTGCGGGAAGATACGCCGCTAACGCCGTGACGAAAATCAGCAACGCGGCGGCGCTAGTGACCGTTGCCGGGTCCGTTGCCTTCAGTCCGAACAACAATCCGGAAGACCTGCTCGCGATCAGACGCCCACACGCGAGCGCGACGGGCACACCAATCGCCACGCCGGCCACTCCGAGCAGCAAGGCCTCGCGCAGGATCATCCAAAGCACATTGCCACGCGCAGCCCCCAAAGCCATTCGTATGCCCACTTCACCCGTACGCTGGACAACGGCAAAGGCGAGCAGCCCGTAC
>DATDHK010000300.1:0-13621 GCA_036521635.1 Bryobacteraceae bacterium
GCTCGTTGGTGGGCGTTTTGTCCTCGTTCAAGTAGGCAATCCAAAAGAGCTGAAACTCGATGTCGCCGGCGGTTTGCCGGGTCTTCCACTCGTGCGAAAGATGACGCTCGCCGGGACGAAATCCGGGGGGTTGATTGTCGTCTCGACTTGGCGCCAAGGTGAACTTGCCGGCGATTCCACCGATCTCCTCGATGCCGGTCCAATAGGGCTGGTAGGCGGTACTCGAGTAAGATGTCTTAATTGATTGCTTGACCAAATGAACGAGCGTCTTGCCGGCGTTCACCCAGCCCATGCGATCCTTCAGCGCATCGCCGAATTCGACTTGTTGGGCAATCAGGTCGAAAATATCGTAGGCGCCCCACTGGCCGATTACCGGGAGGTGTGCTCCGGCGGACTCACCAGTAGCGTGCAGCACGCTCATGAAGTCGCGATGGTTATCCGTGGGCGCGGCGGGATCGTTGATGGCAAGGAAATCGACGCGTTGGCCGGCGGTGGTTTGAAACGACAAGCGCGCTCCCAGGAAATCCGGGTTCGTTTCAATATGCGGCGTGCCCAGGCCGGTAGAGATTCGGCCAATACCGATGTATTCGGCGCCCGGCTGAAATAGTCCGACTCCTTGCAACGGGGCGGGCAGTTGATCGGCAACTTTGAACATCACTTTGCCGCCCGCGATCTGATATTGGTGCGCTACGCGGTCGGGACAACGAAGATTTGTGTTCTTCGCGAGTGTTTTTTGCTGGATTGCCGGTATTTCGGAAACGTCGCCGGCAGTGGTCTTCAGATCATTCTCATTTGGACGAAAAGGAACCCAGGTCATGTGCGTGCTCCACGGATCGAGTAGTGAACAGTTTATCACTGCCGTGCGTCAAAATACATTTATGCGAATTGAGATCATCCATCATGTCAGTCTTACGGTGGCCGACCTGGATCGGGCCAGACAGTTCTATCGCGAGATTCTGGGGCTGGACGAAATCGAGAGGCCTGCGTTTCCCTTTCCTGGGGCTTGGTTCCAAGTGGGCGGGAATCAGCAATTGCATCTCATTGTGCATCCGGAGGGTAGCTTTCGGGGTGCTAAGGGAATCGATACGCACGATGGGCACGTTGCTGTGCGGGTGGCGAGCTATCGGGGGGCGCTGGAGTTTCTTAGGTCGAAGGGATATCGGGAGGATGGCGGGGATCTCGATCTTATGAAGATGCGGGTCAACCCGCGGGGCATTGCCGGGTTTCCGCAGATTTATGTTTTGGATCCGGATCGGAACTTGATTGAGATTAATGCCGGGAGCGTGGATTAATCCGGGACGTAGAGGAGGAATTCGGGGCTGTCGGCGCAGGTTGTGAACTGCGCTGGGTTTTGAAGTTGGGAATCGCAGATCAGGATCTGCGGCGGGGTGGAGGTTCGGATTGCGACATAGCTGTTTGGCGGAGTTGCCTGGTCGAAAGCCAGTCCGGCGACGTCGCCCAACGTTGTGGAAAAGACGCTGGTGAAGTTGAGCGTTGGATTGGATGGATCGGTTGGTAGCGGACTCGTCCAAATTTCACTGCCGGCTGTGACGTACATCGTGGCGCCTTGGATCAGCAAGTGGGTCGGGGATTTCAGGTCGCCGCTGCTTTTTCCGTGGTACTCGCCAGTGGACGGATCATACATGCGAACGCAGTCGCCTGGTTCGTCCACGACAAAGAGAATGCCGTTCGCGAAAGCTAAGTCGCGCACCGAATGCTGAACCTTTTCGTCCTTTCCCTCGCCGGTTACGGTGACATCCAGTCCACCCTGGCCTTTTTCGAGCGTGGGGGCCGGCGGAACGTTCGGAAGATTGCCGACCTTCGAAGCGACGAATGTTGCGTCCAGAAAAGTGCCGGTCACGCCAAGCCCGGTTAGATAAGACGCTACTGGTCCCGGTGTAGTGGTCTCCCCGCTTGCGCCGACATTGAAGATCGCCACGACGTTCGTATCCTGATTGGAAACGAAGCAGTGTCCCGCTCCATCGAAAACCAGCGAGAACGGATGGTTGACCGAGTCCACATTCCCGCAGACCAATGTGCTGACGAGATCATAAATTGTGCCGGAGCCATGGAAACATAAAATATTGCTGGTGTGCTTGCTGCCGTTTGCGACGTAGAGACAACCGTTGGCTAGAACCATGGCGCGCAATTCCGATAGTTGATCGGGATACAGCAAGTTCAGAACAGACGTGCTGGACGCTGTTTTTTGAGGGCCGCTTCCAGTGATGTACGCGTAAATATTATTGATAGAGTCTGTTGAAGAACCGCCGTGAAAAGTTACAAACAGCATGATGAGAGCATGATAAGAAATGGATGGCGCGAAGTCAATTTACTAGTGGCGAATGGTGAAGCCTGAGTGGTTTTCCACCGCAGCTTCGGATTCGTCTACGCCGCGGACCTCGGCCCAGCGCGGACCTTTCCATAACATGCCCGCCAATTCGGAGAGTTGGGCGTTTGTTCCGGACGCGTAGACTTCCACGCTGTCGTCATCCAAATTGCGAACGTAGCCTCGGACGCCCAACGTATTCGCGGCACGCTCGACGAAATAGCGGAAGCCGACGCCTTGCACTCGTCCGCGAACGCGATAGAGCTTTGCTATTTTTGGATCGCTCAACGGGATTTGATGAGGGGGTGGACGACGATCTTGCGAAATTCAACGGGGCCTTGATCGCCTTGCAACAGCATGGGTCCCGGGTCGGATTCGTTCGCGTCCATGGCGATCGCGGTGGGCCCATCGATGCTCTGTTTGTCGATGACGCGAACGCCGTTGAGCACCACGGTAACCTGCCGGCCGACCAAGCGGACCGAAAGGGTTTGCCACTCGCCCGCCGGTTTACTGGCATTCACCGCGGGCGCGATGCGGCTCAAAATGGCTCCGCTGGTACGGTTGGATGGAGGCCTTTCGAAATCGTCCACCAGTTGCACTTCGTACCGGCCGCGCAACGCGATGCCGCTGTTGCTGCGTGGGGCGAGGCGATATTCCACGTCCATGCTAAAGTTCCAGAACTTCTTTTCGGAAACCAAATTTGGACGCGCCGGGGAATTTGTGAGGAGCCCTTCCTTCACGGTCCATTGCGGCGGGCGAAGCGGGCCCAGCGGCTGCCAACCGCTGAGGTCGCGTCCGTCGAAAAGAATCACCGGCTCGCCTTTTTTCCATGTGCCGTCGTCCTTGTCGGGAAGCACCGGCGCGCGAACGCCGATCCATTCCAGGTATGACGAGGGATCGCCTTCGATTTCGAACGTGCCCTTCAGCTTTCCATCCTCGAGCCGAGCCCAATACAAGCCCTTTTCCTGCGGATGCTCGCGGCGGTAGCGGCTGTCCAGCGCAAAGCGAAGCTCACCGTCGGATATGGAGAGCTTGGGAATCTCATCCAGAAGCCCGACCGGAGAGCCGACGAATTTTCCTTTGAGGGTATTGGTGCCGGCGCCGGATACTTCCAGCCACCAGGCGCGTTGCGAGGGCGAGCCGTTGACGCTGATGTCCCACCGGCCGTTGAATTGTTGATCGTCGATGGAAGCGGCGCAGCAGCTAATTGCGCAAACTGCGATGAACACTACTCGCACAGCGCTACTTTACCAAACTTTACATTCGCCTGCCCGAAATTGGTGATTGAGTTGGCTGGAAGCGGTGAGAAAATCAAGAACACAAAGGAATACGAGGAACACAGGGGACACCCGACCAGTTCGGGCAAGAGGAATGATTTCGAGGAACCGAGGAAAGTCGCTGGATACCTCGCCTGTTTCTGGTGTTCCTAGTGTTCCTCGTATTCCTTATGTTCTTTGGTTCTTGATTTTTTCACAGTTTCCCGTCACCCCATTGTTTGGAGCAGGCCGGATCGTTCTAGTAACGCGTTGGGGTCGGGATCGCGGCCCATGAAGGTGCGGTAGAGCTCGGCCGGGTCGGCGCTGTTGCCGCGCGCGAGAATGTTTTCGCGGAAGCGGGAGCCCACGTCGCGGCTGAAGATGCCGCTGGTTTGAAACATCGTGAATGCGTCCGCGTCCAGGACCTCGGCCCATTTATAGGAGTAGTAGCCGGCGCCGTAACCCACCGGGCTGGCGAAGAGATGCGTGAAGCTGGCGATCATTCCATAGTGTGCCGGCAATTTTGCCGGCGAAAATGCTTGCAGGATGTCGCGGGCGTAGGCCAGCACGTCGCTGTTCGATTGAGCTGAGTAATCGCGGTGCAGGGCGAGATCGACAAATCCAAATCCAAGCTGGCGCATCTGCGAGTTGGCCGCCCGGAAATTGCGCGCCCGGCACATTTTTTGGAAAAGGCCTTGCGGAATCCGGTCACCGGTTTTGTAGTGCCGCGCGAACAAATCCAGGGCCTCGCGCTCCCAGCACCAGTTCTCCATGATTTGCGAGGGCAGCTCCACGAAGTCCCAGGCCACGTTCGCGCCCGCCAGGCTGCGCACCTCAACCTGACTCAGGCAATGATGCAGCAGATGCCCGAATTCGTGGAATATAGTTTGCACTTCCCGGTGAGTGAGCAGCGACGGACGATCTTCCACCGGCGGCGTAAGGTTGCCGCAGATGAGGCCGGCATGCGGTTCCAGGCGATTTCCGTAGGCAATTCCAGTGATGAATGAATCCATCCACGCGCCGCCGCGTTTGCTTTCGCGCGGATACCAGTCGGCGTAGAACGCGCCGATCAGGCTGTTGGCTTGCGGCCGGTTCTCATCGTGGATCTCGTAATACTTCACTTCGGGATGCCACACTGGAACGCCGGGCTTCTCCACCACCCGAATGCCGTAGAGCCGTTGCACGATCTCGAACATCCCCTGGACAACGCTGTCCAACGGGAAGTAGGGCCGGATGGCTTCTTCGTCGAAATCGTAAAGCGCGGTGCGCTGCTTTTCGGCATAGTAGGCGACATCCCAGGGATGGAGTTCGGCCTGTTTGGCGAAGGCGCGCAAGTCTTCGTTTTCTTTGTGGAAGTGGGCCTCCGTTTTCTTCTGGAGATCCACCAGGAATTCCTGCGCGCGCTCGCCGGTGTGAGCCATGCGGTCTTCCACCACCAGATCGGCGAAGTCGCGATAGCCCAGAAGATCCGCTTTCTCGCGGCGAAGCTCCAGTATGCGGCGGATGATGGGACGGTTGTCGTGCTTTTCCGCAATCGCGCGATTCACGTATGCTTCATAAACCTGGCGGCGGATTTTCCCGTCATCCAGGTACGTCATCAGCGCGACATAACTCGGCGCTTGCAGCGTGAACCGCCATGCCGGCGGCTCCAGATTCTTGGATGCGGCGCTGGCGCGGGCCATAGCGATAGCGCTCTCCGGCAGGCCGGCCAGCGTCTTGGGGTCCGTCACGACCAGTTCGAATTCATTGGTCGAGTCGAGAACGTTTTCCGAAAAGCGGATGGTGGACTTGGTGAGTTCGACGTCGATTTCCGCGATCCGAAGTTTGCCGGCGGCGTTTAGCTCGGCGCCATGGCGGCGGAAATTGTCGATGGTCTTTTCCAGAAAACGCCGCCGCGCGCCGGAAAGCTTTCCCGCTTCTTCAGTTGCCGCATAGGTTTTTATCGCTTTCCAAAGCGCTTCGTTGAGCGGGAGCGAAGAATAGAACGCGCTGACCTCCGGCTGGACGGTGTTGTATGCGGCGCGCAACTCGGGCGTTGTACACACGGCTTCCAGGTGCCTGGTAATGCCCATCGCATAATCCAGACACTCGGTCAGATCGTCCAAAGCATCCATAGTATTCGCGAAGGACCGGGGTGCAGTCTCGGAGGTGATTCGATCAAGCTTCTCGCGCGCATCGCGCAGAAGGTCTGTCACGGCGGGTTCTACGTGTTCCGCCAGAATTTGATCGAAAGGAATTTGAAATTGAATTTGTAGCAGCGGATTTACCGCGATCGAGGAATTCATTTCGCCTTGCACTTTAATTCTATGATAACTGCGAGTGGGGAAAGGAATACAAGGAATACAGGGGACACGAGGAACACGGGGACACGGGGAACACGGGGACACGGGGAACACGCGGAACACGAGGAACACGGGGAACGCGGAACAAACCGATACTGTTCGTGCGTATCCTATTCTTAGTGCAATCGGAATATGCAATTGAGACGTTCGACCTGACCAAGATCTATCGCTCGCGCTGGACGCGGCGGGAAGTGCGCGCCGTGGACGGGATCTCGCTGAAGGTTCCGCGCGGTACGATTTTCGGCTTGCTGGGGCCGAATGGGGCGGGGAAGACCACGTTCGTTAAGTCGCTGCTCTCCGCCGTGCATCCCACCAAAGGCAGCGCCATGATTTTCGGACGCGACGCCAAGGAGCCCGAGGCGCGGCGGCCCATCGGATATTTGCCCGAGAATCATCGCTTCCCTACCTACTTCACCGGCAACGGCATGCTCGATTTCTACGCCGCGTTGTCCGGTGTGGAGTCGGCGCGGCGAAAGAAACTGATTCCCGAATTGCTGGCCCTGGTTGGTCTGGAGCAATGGGGCAGCATGCGATTGGGCAAGTATTCGAAGGGCATGCTGCAGCGCGTGGGGCTGGCGCAGGCCCTCATCCATTCGCCTTCCATGTTGATACTGGACGAGCCGACCGATGGCGTCGATCCCGTTGGCAGACGCCAGATCCGCGAGATCCTCACGCGGTTCGAAGAGAAGGGCGTCACAATTTTTATCAATTCGCACTTGCTGGTGGAAGTGGAAATGTTCTGCCGTGAAGTAGCGATTCTACATAAGGGCAAGGTCGCGCTCAGCGGCACGATGCACGATCTAACAGCCGGGAAGGGCTATCGTTTGTCGGTTGCGCAGGCGCCGGAAAATCTGGTGAATGAGTTGCGAACGAAGGCGACGTCCCTGGCCGCCAAGGACGGGCTGGTGGATTTTCAATTCGCGACTCGCGAGCTGGTCAACGAAGCGCTGGATCTTGTTCGCGCGCAGCACTGTGAAGTTGAAGCGCTAGCGCCGACCACCAGTACGCTGGAAGAGGTCTTCGTGCGGACGGTGGAAAAGTGACGTACTCGCTGATCACTACGGTTGCGTTGATTCGGGATACATTTCGCGAAGCGTTCGCGCGGAAAATCTTCTGGGGATTGTTTGGGCTTTCGACGCTAATGATCCTGTTCTTTCTGTTTCTGTTGAAGATCGATTTGGTGGAGGGAGCCGTGGCCACGGTCTCGCTGTTCGGCGCGGCCAGCAGCCGCACCAGGGATGTCGATAGCCTGGTGCGCGGCGTCTACGGAGGCATCGCGACATTTCTCTACACTTGGGGAATGTTCCTGGCCGTATTCGCATCCGCCGGGCTGATTCCCAGTGTGCTGGAGCCGGGCCGCATCGAGTTGCTGCTCTCAAAACCTGTTTCGCGGACACACATTCTGCTGGGGCGCTATCTGGGGAATGTCCTGGTGATTTCCTGCAATGTGATTTTCCTGGTGCTGGGCGTCTGGACCATTCTTGGCGTGAAGACCGGGATTTGGTCCAAGACTTTTTTGGTGTCGATCGCGACCAGCATCTTCATTTTTGCCGTTCTGTTGTCGGTGGTAGTGCTGATCGGCGTACTCTTTGAAAGCGCCGCGCTGGCTACGATGGTCACGGTTGGATTGATGATCATGAGCCCGATTCTGGCGCAGACCAGCACCATGCTGCGCCTGCTGTCGTCGGAATGGTCGCGGCAGATCTGGCGCACGCTCTACTATGCGCTGCCGAAGGTCTACGATCTCGGAAAAATGACGCTCGATGCGATCCAGAGCCAGACCTTCAGCGGGTACATGCCCATCTGGACATCTGCGTTGTTCGGCGCGGTGATGCTGAGCGCGGCGTTGGCCATCTTTGCAAGGAGAGATTTCTGATGCGCGCTGGGTGGGTGGCGCTGGCATGCCTGGCCTTGGCCGGATGCCAGCCGAAAAAGTCAGAGTCGCTTCGCATCGATCCTTCACTCGAAGCGATGATCCCTGCCGGCACCGTATTCATTGCGGGAGCGGACATCGATGCGATTCGCGATACTCCGGTTTACCAGAAGCTGCTGGGCCGCATGCCATTGCCGCAGCTCGACGAATTCACGCGGCAGACCGGGCTCGATCCGCGCAAGGATCTTTCCCGCGTTCTTTCATGTACGAATGGCAAAACCGGGCTGTTGATGGCGCGCGGCAAGTTTAAGGTGGGCGAGTTGGAAGCGCGCCTTGAATCGCGAGGCGCCAAGCGGTCCGACTACAAGAAGCACAGCCTGTTTGGCGACGAGAGAATGGCGATTTGTTTTATGAATGGCACTACCGCCGTCGCCGGATCGGCTTCCGAATTACGTTCTCTTATCGATCAGGGGGGCGGGCGCGGCCTGCCTCCGGCGCTGCGCGATCTGGTCCGAACGATTCCTGCCAACAATCAGATTTGGGCGGCGCTCACCGGTGGTCTGCAAGGGTTGAACATCGGTATTCCACCCAACAGCAACCTGGAGAATATCGTGAACGCGCTGCAATCCATCGACACCGCAACGGTGGGAATGGATCTGAGCAAGGGCTTCGATCTCACGGCGGCGGTCACCTGCAAGACCGAGCGCGACGCGAAATTCGTGCACGATATGGTGCGAGGCATCGTGGGGCTGGGCCGCCTGAACACGCCGGACAATCATCCGGAGTTTTTGAAGCTCTATGATGCGATCAAGGTGACGCAACAGCAGACTCACGCGCAAGTCACCGCCGAAATCCCCGCGGATTTGGCGGACCGGTTCATGGATCTGTGGCTGAAACGTTGATACCTTCGGACGGGAATCGCGGCCGACTGCAAGAGGTGGCTGGTGGTTTGGGAATAGGGCGTCTCAGCCGGCACATTTTTCTGTGCGCGGATCAAACCAATCCTAAATGCGCGCCGCGCGACGTCACGAATGTTTCCTGGGACTTTCTGAAAAAGCGCCTGGCAGAGTGTGGACTGTTGCAAGGTGAGGGCTGCGTGTACCGCACCAAGGCGAATTGTCTGCGGATATGCGAGCAGGGGCCGATCGCGGTGGTCTATCCGGATGGGGTTTGGTATCACTCCGCAACTCCGGAGGTGTTGGAGCGCATCATTCAGGAACACTTGATCGGGGGGAGGCCAGTGGAAGAGTTTGTGTTTGCGGTGGGCCCGCTCAGTGGTTCCCGAAGTTTATTTCCCTGACGCGATACCCAACAGCGATTGCGCCTGGGCCCGCGTTGGCTCGCGGCCCTCCGGTTCCTGGCTCAGATATTTGCGGAGATAAGCCGTCGCGCGCGGACGGTCGTTTCCATCCTGAATCAGAATATTGGCGGCCTGATAGAACGGAGCGAAATCGTCAGGGACGGCTTTTTCCGACTGCCCGAGAATCGCATCCAGCTCCGCCCAGCGTCGCGTTGCGGCGTACACGCGCGCGATCAGATCGAAGGCCCCTACTCTTCCGGGATCGATCTGCATGGCTTTCCGCGACGTGCTCTCGGCCGTTGCAGGATTTTTGTGGATAGCCGCGCAGCAATAAAATCGCGCCAGCTCATACACTGCCCGATAATGGGCCGGATTGACCTCAACCGCCTGCTTCAACAGAGCTTCCAGATGCGCGTCATCGCCGGAGTTCTCGAGCAGCCGGGCCTCCGCCAGATAGCCCCAGTTGGGATCGCTTTGCACAATCTCACCGGCGATGGCCCGGGCCCTTCTTTTATCGCCACCCACGAATTTGGGAGCGCGCAGGCAAAACATCATGGAAACCAAAAGCGTGTCGGTATGTTTCGGGGCGATGGCGAGCGACGCCGCTATTTCCCGCTTCATCAGATGGACCAGGTTCATCCCTCGCAGCCAGGAGGACTGGTCCGCCGAGAACGCGTACACCTCCGCCAGTTGCGCGTGATAATTCGCGTTGTGCGGTTCCAGGGCCACCGCCCGCTCGGCGGAGGCAATCGCGCCGGGAAAATCCCCGAAGCTCTGCTTGATTTTGGAATCGAGAAACAATGCATATGAGTCCTTCGGATTGGCGCGCAGACGAGCCGCGACAACAGCACGGGCGCGTTTGTAGTGGCCGGCCTCCATCAGCGAATCCGCGGAGCTTGCCTTGACAAGATCCTGGTCCGCCAGCAGGCTGGACACGCACAAAAAGACCGGTAGCAATGTGGCTATACGAATCATTGGCTGAATGCTGTCGGGGTAAGAATACTTCGAACGAAGAGCTTGAAAACTTTAGGATAGCAGGGCTGGTGATAGAATGCTCCCAGCAATCATGAAAAAACTTCTGTGGTTCTCGATCGCGCTCGCTCTTCCGCTAAGCGCGCAGCAATATAAGATCGCTGTAATCGGCCTGGTTCACGGACATGCCTGGGGTCACTTGCCCAGGATGGCGAAGAGCGAGGTGGTGAAACTGGTGGGTATTTCCGAGCGGAATCCGGATCTCATCGCGGAAGCGAAGAAGGTCGCGCCAGGTGTTCCGGTCTACGACGATTACAACAAGATGCTGGATGAAACGAAGCCGGACATCGTGTGGACGTTTGTCGAAAACAACCGGCATCTGGAAATCGCCAAGGCGTGCGCGCTGCGAAAAATCCACGTGATGTACGAGAAGCCGCTGGCGTCCACTTACAAAGAGGCGGTGGAGATCCAGCAATTGGCGAAGAAGTACAACATCAAGGTGCTGACCAATTACCAGATGGCCTGGTGGGGCGCGAACTACACGGCGAAAGCGCAAGCGGATTCGGGCGCGCTCGGAAAAGTTTGGCGGTTGCACGGCGTGGTGGGCCATGGCGGACCCGGTTCGGAAGGCGTCACCAACAAAGCATTCTTCGCTTGGCTCACCGATCCGGTGCAAAACGGCGCGGGATCGCTCATGGATTTCGGCTGCTACAACGCGCTGTGGAGTCTGTGGTACATGGGGCGGCCCACCAAAGTGTACGCGCAGGTAAATCATTTGCGGCCGGAGCGATTCCCAAAGGTCGAAGACAATGCCGACCTGATGTTGTCCTACCCCAATGGCGTCGGGCTGTTCGAGGGCAGTTGGGATCTTCCCTCCAGCTATCAGGATTTGGAAGTGTTCGGCCTTGGCGGCAAGGTTTACATGAAGAATGGGAAAGTGACGTTTCGCAAAAGCGGCCAGCGTGAGGAGCAGGAAGTGCCGATTGAAAAACTGCCGCCTGATCGCGCAGATCCGATCGCGTATATGGTGAGCGCGATTCGCGACAACAAACCGATTGAGGGCATGACCGCGCTCGACATCAATGTGGACGTGGTTGAGATTATCGAGGCGGCGAAAGAATCGGTGAAGACCGGGCGCTCTATCGACCTAAAAGCGCGCTAGCCGGCTATTTTTCTATTTTATAAATCGTTACGCCACTCAGCAGCTTCGGATAAAAATCCGTCGACTTCTGCGGCATCACTCCACCGCCAAACGCGACGTCGGCTACTTGCTTTATCGGAGTCGGCTCCAGTAGGAATGCGACGTCGGCACTGCCATCGCGAACTTTCGCGTAAGCGGCATCCAGGCCGCGCACATACTCGATGTGTTTCTGCTCCCGCACTGCCTCTTCGCCAATACCAAGCAATTGGCCCAGCAAATATTCGTGCAGAACCTTCACGTCCAACTCACCGGCGCCGCGATCGCGCTCGTACAAACAAATCTCACCGCCCCGTAGCGCAATTCCGATTCGAATCTTGTTCGGCGTGGGAGTCCGAAACACTTGCCGCAGCTCTTCCAACGAGCTCAGTTTTCGCCCACCCACTTTCCCAAGAAAAGCCACCGCATCGAATCCCTGTAAGCCCTTCAACACGCGATGCGTCGCCAAAATTTCGAGCCCCGGCGAATGCATATTGACGAAGGTCATCATCACCTTTTCCGCATCCGCCACTCCCGGATTTTCATTGCGAAACGCCAGCGCGGTCTCATAGCGATGATGCCCGTCCGCGATCAGCAACTTTTTGCCGCTCATCGACTCTTGAATCCGAGCGATCGTGGAAGAATCGGAAATCTTCCATAGGCGGTGAAATGCGCCGTCCTCGTCCGTCACCTGCAGAATTGGCGTGGCGGCTGTAGCCGCATCCAGCAACTTGTCGACGGCCAATTCCGGATCGGGATACAACATGAAAATCTGCCCGAAATGCGCGCGCGTGTGCCGCAGCAATTCCGTGCGATCTTTCTTCGGACCCGACAGCGTTTGCTCGTGACGATGCACCACGCCGGCGGAATAGTCTTCGATAGCCCCGACTCCGATGAAGCCCTTGCGCTCGAGTGGCTCGCCGGTGTCCGGCGCCGTGAAGCGCTGGTAATAGGCATAGAGACTCGGCGTATTCTCACGCTCGAGAATCCCATTCTGAATCCATTCGTTCAGCGAAGCCGCTGCCCGCGTGTACACATTGTCCCGATCGGAATCCGCGGGGAATTTCTCTCCCAGAATCACTCGAACCAGATTGTATGGACTCAGTGAAAGATAACGCGCCTGCATGGCGGGAGAAATCTTGTCGTACGGCTGCGTCACCAAATTGTCGGCCGGACCGGCCTTCGCGCTATAGCGATAAGGTTGAAAAGGAAATATGCGTGCCAATGGATCAGAATAGCATCGTCGCTCCACGCGATATGATGCAAGTGATCATGCTGCGCAAAGTGCTTCTCTCCGCCTTGCTACCGCTTGCGTGCGTCGCGCAAACGCCGAACACTACGGGTTCGAAACCGCTTCGACTCGCCATCGCGGGACTGGTCCACAGCCATGTCGATGGATTTCTGCGTGGCGCCAGAAATCGCAGCGATGTTCAAATCGTCGCGGTCTTTGAGCCCGATGCCGCGGTTCAGCACAAGTACGCCGAAAAATACAACCTGTCGAAATTGCCGTTCTTCACCGACTTAAACGCCATGTTGGACTCCGCTAAACCGGAGGCCGTCGCGACGTTTACCAGCACCTACGACCATCCGTCGATCGTCGAAGCGTGCGCCAGCCGCCACATCCCCGTCATGATGGAAAAGCCCTTGGCCGTGAGCATGCAGCATGCGCGAGCCATCCGGATGGCGGCCAACGCCGCGGGAATTCCCGTGATCGTAAACTACGAAACCACTTGGTATCGTAGCCACGCCGCGATGTGGGACGTCATCAAGGAACAGAACGCGGGAGGTGAAATTCGCAAAATGGTTGCCATGGACGGCCACCAGGGACCGAAGGAAATCGGCGTGCCGCCGGAGTTTTTCGGATGGCTTACCGACCCGGTGAAAAATGGCGCCGGGGCTTTATTCGATTTCGGATGCTATGGGGCAAACCTCATGACTTGGATGATGGACAACCAACTGCCGATTTCTGTCACTGCCATGACTCACCGTTTTAAACCGCAAATCTATCCGCGCGTCGATGACGAGGCTACGATTCTCGTGGAATATCCGAAAGCGCAGGGCATCATTGAAGCGTCCTGGAACTGGCCTTTCAACCGCAAGGATTTCGAGGTCTATGGCGAGCGGGCTTATGCGATCGCGGTGGGCGGAAACACGTTGCGCGTCCGTCTTCCCGGCCAGCAGGATGAGGAAGCGCGCACAAAACTTGCAGACCGTTCACCGGATGAGCGCGATTCAATTTCGTATCTAACCGCGGTAGCGCGCGGCCGGCGGAAGCCTTCCGGCCTGTCTTCGCTTGAGAACAACATGATTGTCACTGAGATTCTGGAAGCCGCGCGGGAATCGGCGAAGAGCGGCAAGACCATCCGGCTCCGGTG